>JANNWD010000037.1:0-18992 GCA_031408315.1 Bacteroidota bacterium | reverse complement strand
TCATCATATTCAATTTTAAATTTGTAAATACCTGAGGGGATTTCATATAAATATTCTTGACTGTTGTTGCTAACACGTAAATGTAATGGAGTTGTAGCATACACAGTACCATTACGCTTATATAAACTTACCTGCATCTTTTTACCTGATGTGTTTTTGTAAGCAATATCTGCCAAACCTTTACTATAGCAACTATCGCTAGAAGTAGCATTAGCAGTTGTATTTACAGGTACTTGTGTCATACTTGCTTTAGGTGTTTTAAAAACTCTAACTAAATCTACTAATGTTTTACTACCCTCAATAATAGTAGTAGTTAAATTGCTTTGTGCTACTGCCGATAAACAACTATTCATCAACAATAAAAAAAATAATTTTCTCATAATTTACCTGCTTATTTGTATTTAGTAGATGCAGTTTCTTTTTTTATTACATAAACAAGTACATTTGCTCACATAAAATGAATCTCTACAAGTATAACAACAACACATGAAAAAGCTGATTAAAATTGTTTTAAAAATTTGTCTTACACTTTTTATTTTAGTAAATATTATAGTGGCGTTTCATGCTTATAAGTTTACTCATTTTTACGATATAGGTGAAAAACAGATTAAACAACAAAAGGATAAAAGCAGATGGGATATTACTAAAGAAATGCTGTTTGGTATAAATACACAAAAACAACAAAATACTATTGCCGATAGTGCAACAAAAATTGTTACACTTACTACAAAAGATAA
Organism: Bacteroidota bacterium; assembly: GCA_031408315.1. GTDB lineage: Bacteria > Bacteroidota > Bacteroidia > Chitinophagales > Chitinophagaceae > Ferruginibacter. The sequence goes on along the minus strand of JANNWD010000037.1, from coordinate 18,255 downwards.
TATTGAATTAGAGGCTTGGTATAAGCCTGTTGATAGTGCAAAAGGAACTGTTTGTATGTTTCATGGACATGGTGGAAAAAAAAGTGGCAATAATAAAGAGGCTGAAGAGTTTAGAAAAATGGGCTACAATACTTTTCAGTTAGATTTTAGGGCACACGGCGGTAGCAAAGGAAATACTTGCACTATTGGTGCCGACGAAGCTGAGGATGTAAAATTAGCATACGATTATGTAAAAGCAAAAGGCGAAAAAAATATTGTGCTTTGGGGAATATCAATGGGAGCAAGTGCTATTACTGCTGCTATAAATGACTATGAAGATGTAAAGCCTCAAAAAATTATTTTAGAGATGCCTTTTGGAACACTTATGGATGCTGTTGAAGGAAGAATAAAAATGATGAAATTGCCGCCACAACCTATATCTACCTTAATTACATTTTGGGGTGGCATTGAGCATGGCTCTTGGGCATTTAATATGAAACCACAAGAGTTTGCAAAAAAAATTACTTGTCCCACTTTATTACAATGGGGAGCTAGTGACCCAAGGGTTACAAAAAAAGAAGAGGAAACACTATTTGCTAATTTAACTACTTCAAATAAAAAATTTGTAGTCTATGAAAAGAGTATACATGAAAGTTTATGTGTAAAAGAAAATGAAAAATGGATTAGTGAAGTAAGTAGTTTTTTAAAATAATGGATGTAAAAAATATTTCTATTAACGATTATACTTATCATTTACCCAATGATAAAATTGCTTTGCATCCTTTACAAAATAGAGATGAGAGTAAATTATTGATTTATAAAGATGGAGTAATTGCAGAAGACATTTACCAAAACATACACCAACATCTACCCAAAAAAAGTTTATTAATTTTTAATAACACAAAAGTTATTAATGCCAGATTACAGTTTACAAAAGACACTGGAGGTATAATAGAAATATTTTTATTGGAACCCTACAAAGCAGATTATACCAAAACTTTATCGGCTATAAAAACCTGTAATTGGAAATGTTTTATTGGTGGTGCTAGCAAATGGAAGGAGGGCAGTTTGCAGCTGACAGTTGGCAGTTGGCAATTAAATGTAATTTTATTACAGAAATTAGAAGATGCTTATGTTGTAGAATTTAGTTGGGATAACGAAATTTTCTTTGCAGATGTTTTAGAACAAGTTGGTAACATTCCTTTACCGCCATACATAAAACGTAAGCCAGATGAGGAAGATGTTAGTCGTTATCAAACCATATTTGCACAGCACAACGGCTCGGTAGCTGCACCCACAGCAGGTTTGCATTTTACGCCGTCAATTTTTGAAAGCTTAACATCTTTCCAAATAAAAAAAGATTTTGTAACCTTACATGTAGGTGCAGGCACATTTAAGCCTGTAAAAGCAAGTACTATGCAGGGGCATGAAATGCATACGGAATGGATTGATGTATCTAAAGAAACTATCCAAAATATTTTAGAAAACTTAAACGAAACTATTGTTGCTGTTGGTACTACAAGCTTACGTACAATTGAAAGCTTGTATTGGTTGGGTATTAAAGTATTTTTGAATATAGATATAAAAAAACTAGAATTATTGCAATGGGATGTTTATGAAGATGATTTAAAAAACGTAACAATTACTGCTTCACAATCTTTATCCATATTGTTAAACTGGATGAAAAAAAATAACTTAAACAATTTATTTACTAGTACACAAATATTAATTGCACCAGAGTACAAATTTAAAATTGCAAATGCAATTGTTACTAATTTTCATCAACCACAAAGCACTTTATTATTATTAGTGGCTGCGGCAATTGGCGAAGATTGGAAAAATGTATACGATTATGCTTTACAAAATAATTATCGATTTTTAAGCTATGGCGATGGAAGCCTTTTATGCATAAAAGATAAACTGCAATTAACACAAGAAACTTAAATTTTCTAAGACTAAAGTTCCCCCTTCAGGGGGCGAAGGGGGTTTACTGCTGAATAGTAACAAGCGTACCCACAGGTATATAACTAAACAAATCTTTCATTTCGGTGTATTTTACACTTACACAGCCGTCTGTCCAATTATAAAAATTATCAATTGTCCATTCTTCATTGGGCCTTGTGGCATGTATTGCTATGCCATTACCAATTTTAGCAGTTTTACTAATAATACCTTTTGCTTTACGGAGGTTAAACTTTTGTACACTCATTTCATTAGGATAGTCTAGCAATAACTCTGGCCCCCATTTTGGATGTATTTTTTTTATTATTATTTTAAAACTACCATCTGGCGTACGTCTATCGCCTTCTTTATATTTATCGGTCAAATCTTTGCTACCAAATACAATTGGATAAGTGGCATACCAGCCCTCTTCATCGTACACTTTAAGTTCGTAATCGCTTTTATCTACAATGATATAATAAGTATTAGCAACACTATCTTCCATTGTAACAACTTCTACAGGTTTTGGCTTAGCTACTTTTTTTGCTATTGTTTTTTTTGCTGTTTTCTTTTTTTTGCCTTTATCAAACGTAAAAGAAATCATGCTAAATGCTGCTAATAATAATAAAAGATATTGGAACCTAAAAAATTTCATGTTTAAAAATATTATTCTTTTAAATGCAAACGCTGTGCCACCCAAAAATATTTCATTCTTATTAGAAATATTAACAAAATTTAATGAAATATTAAAATGTTAATAAACGGTATTAATGTGAACACAACATCTTCCTAAAATTAAAAGCCATTTTGGTAAAACACACCCTTACAAGTATTTGCCTAAGTATTTTCTTTGCTATACAAATAATTAATATGAAAAAAATACTAGTAATAACAGCATTTATTTTATTATACAATATGGTAAAAGCACAAGATGTTATAAAAGTAGGCGACGAAAAAACTATTACTTGCGGTACTACTTTTATAACAGAGGTTCAAAATTATTTTTCTGATGGTACAGCATCATCTAAAAGCAAAATGTTTATGGAAGTAAAAGGAGATAGTGTGTATTTTTTTGAAGCACTAATTAACCCTAACAAAGAAAAACAAGCCGTAATTAAATATACTATAGCCAAAAAAGATATTGACCAAGGCGATTGGGGGTTTGAAGTAAGTAGTACCAAAGTAAATGGAGCCGCTTATGTTACTTTAAAAATTAGCACCACAGATGCTAAAAGTGTAATAACTGAGGAAATGTATAAAAATGATGAAGTAGAAAAGTACGACGATAACAACAGAGTGTTTATTTATTTTGATAGCGATAAAGAAGCCGAAGCAAAAGCTTGGGCAGAAAAAATTAAAAAAATGATTCAGTAAAATAAAAAAAGATAACAATGAAAAAGATAATTACCATTTTAGCTTTAACAATTAGCACAACAACAATAATTAGTGCTACAAATTTAAAATTAATAACTGCAAATATTGTAGCTAAAGCAACCAAATTTGATATTAAATTAAAAAACGACAGTGGCGATGAGGTAACTGTTTATAATGCTGGAAGCGGCGGCACTTATAGACTTACAAAAAATGCAACCACTACCATAAAAATGGAAGCTGGTCATAAATTATATTATTACGAGGGTGGTAAAAAGGGAAGATTATTATTAACTGCTACGGCCGATATGGATGGCAAAGTACAGTTGTATAGCAAATTATAAATATCAAAAATGAAAAGAATATTTAGCCTACTAATATTATTTATAGTTGCAAACAATACTATGTTTGCTCAAGATACTGCTATAAAAATACAAGGTAGTAAAGTACCCATAGTAGGCTATAAAAAAAGTAATATAAAATTGGTAACCTATGCAAATAAGCCAATTGGAAATATGGTAACCTATACTGCTTTTAATAGTAACGAGGTTACTGCTTCATTTTATGTAACAAGCAAGGGGGAAGGCGTTTACAGCGCTTATGTGCAAACCATACCTTTAAACGGTTTAGCAGGGTTAATACCCCAAATAAGCGTAAACAAATCATTTATTGACCCCGAGCAACAAACCAACCCAAAACAAACTTGGGATGTATCTATAGCTTTTAAAAAGAAAAATGGCAACTACATAGAAGTAGGCAATACAGTAGAGTACCGAATTAGTTATGATGGTAAACCCAAAATGGTTAGTGAAAAATACGAAGGCACCCAACGATTAATACCGTTTGTTACAAAAAAATTAGCCGAGGAGTTTGTTGCAAATTTAAAACTTGCTTTAAACAAATAATATATTAATTCAATCAAATTGATTTATAATGATAAAAAGGGGTTCATTTTTTGTATGTATTTTATTTTTTGTGCAACACATAACAGCACAAACCATACCTATAGTACAAGCCTATAATGTATTGGGCACAAGGGATGTAGCACCTTATCAACTTAAATATGATATTGTAAATAATAAACCATTGTGGCAAGCAATTAATGTAGATGATGCTACAGAGGTAACTTTATATATTGCACCCAATGGCAAATATTTGCAAATTAAAGATGCAGGTAATGACCAAAGCACAACAACCGTACAATGCAGAATAATACAAAACCAAAAAGATAAAACGGTGATTGTGCTTAATACAACGGTTTTTACAAAAGAAGATGAAAAGTTAAATAGTATTAAATTTTATGAAGTAGATGAATTTGGCGGAGAGCAACTAAAAAATATTTTGCCTACTATTAAACCTTTACATTTTATTGCTAAGGCAGATTTAGCAGGGCAAGAAGAACTATTTACCCATGGCGAAATACTATACCAACTAAACGAGGTAAACAATAGCATAACTGCCACTGCATATTATAAAACACTTGAAAAACGATGTATGGATGGCAGTAAAACTGCTTGCCAAGCACAAAATGTAATACAGCCACCGCTTACATTAGTTTGGAATAATAGCGCAAAAAAATATACAAAAAAAGTGAAGTAGTATGAATTTAAAATTATGCTGCACAGCAATTTGTATACTAATTGTAAGCAACTTAATGGCTCAAAAAAAACCTCAAAAATTAATAGGCAGGCAGGAACAGCACTTCTCCTTATTTTGGGCAAAGTTTAAAAAAGCAGTATTAGCTAATGATGTAAATGTAGTCTACAGTATGGTACAGTTTCCTCTGCAAGATGCCTTTGCAAATGTAAGAGGCAGCAAAAGTATTGCTTGTAATAGTTATGATGACTTTATAAAAAAGTACAACAATATTTTCCCGACACATGTAGTACTTGCGATAAAAAATAACCAATATAAAAGTTATCAAGTAATTGATATTGCTTTAAGTAATGATGCCGCAATTACTCAAGGGCAGTACGTTTTAGAACCTAATGCCAAAAAACACCCAAAGTATTATAACTATATTTTTAGCAAGGTAAATGGTATTTACAAATTAATAGGTAACGGCAATTACCTATAAATATGTATTTGTAAATTAAAAATACCCTTTCGTAAAAGGGCATTTTTAATTTACAACGTTTCACCGCATTTTTGTGATACCAAAATTATTATAAATGAAAAAATTAATCATCGCCATTACCTGCACCACACTTTTTTGTACAACTGCCAATGCACAGTTACTTAAAAGGCTTAAAGAAAAAGTGGCTAATGCAGCAAGTGGTGTATCAACAGCTAACAATAATTCGGATAGCGAAGGCAGTGGATACGAAAGAGTGGACTATGAAACAATAAGCAAATGGAAACCTGCCAAAGATTTTGCAGCATCAATAGCCGATAATAAATTTCATTTGGAAAGCATGGTATACGACTTGCCAGATTTTAGTAAAAGACTTAACCTAGCCGATAATGAATTTATTGCTAATTGGAATGCAAGTACTTATTTGTTTGGTTTAAATAATAATTTTTTTGACCAAAATCCATATAAGAAAAACAACGGTAGCTATACCTTAACAGGTAATGTTGTTGAGGTAAAAAATAACTCAGGCGGCAAAAAATTTGAAGTTTTACAAAAAGGAAAAAACTTTTGCTTTAAAATACAAACAAATGCAGGCACAGGCTACATTAGTGTAAAAACAATACGAAGAACTGATATTGAAAAACAAGATGCTTCATTTGCTACCAACATTTTGAGAACCATAAAATCTAATTTTAATAATAAAGATTATTTTATAGTAAGTGGCGATAATGCAACCACAGCAAGAAATAGTGCTTACAGTGAAACCAATTATTACATTACCAATAAAAAGCTACGATCTACTTATACCGAAAAGCATAACTACACACCTGAAGATATTATTTATGCAGAGTTGCCTATAGAAAAAATAAAAATATCTACTATAACCGCTACAAGAAATACCACATCTACATTTTTAGAATTTGAGCTTGATGGTATTTATGATATAGAAAACCATATTCAAGCAGATAAGAAAATATCTATTGCAAAAACTGCAAAAATTTATAAAGCTTATGTGGGTTTTAATGCGGCAGATAATGCAAAAAAATTGGCAGATATTATTGTAAAAAACGCTAGCACTTCACAACAGGCTGAGTTTAATAAAATAAAAAATGGGTTTGATAAGCAAATAGCCAAATTAAAAGCAGAAGAAACATTGGAAGAACTAGCTTCTAAAAATGCAACTACTGCTGAAAGAGAAAAACTTGCAGGCATACAACTTTACAATAAAAAAGGATACGAAATTACGATAGAAGAAATACCATCATCTAACGCCAATGGCTGTACCTATAAGAGCTACAAAATAAAATCGGATAAAACAATTACGTTTTGCCTAGGCTCTACAGTAAAAATAAAAGGTGGCGAAACCTTATTTACAGTAACCAAAAGCCAAGATGGAACATCTTATTATATCAAATAAAAATTACCATGAAAAAATTAATTATCGCCATTACCTGCACTACACTTTTTTGTACAACTGCCCATGCACAATTATTTAAAAAACTTAAAGAAAAAGTAGCCAATGTGGCAAGTGGTACCACCACAAATAGTACCACTCAAAAAGGAGATGATACCAAAGCCGAAGAAAAAATAAGTAAAGTAGGTAAAACCTTTGCATTAAAAGGAAAAGAGGGAAACAAAAATTATGACTTAGCTGATAATGCAGAAATGCTTTTAGAGCAAACAGTGTATAATGGCAAAATGCAATACTATTTTACCAATGGTAAAAAGCAATACACTACCAATATTGTAACACTAGATAAGGACAATAATCTGCTTGAAATTGAAAGGTTTTTTATAAACAAAGACCAAATAGCTAATTGTATGCAAAGCAATAAAAGTAGCGACAACTCCATAAAAATTAGGTTTTTTACAAAAAGTTTACCTGTAGGCATACGCCAATCAAAAGATGGATATGAAGGCACAGCAACTACAGAGGGTACATTTGATTTGTATGCAAACGCTGCAAAAAAAGCCAACGAACTACAATCGTTACTATTGGGTAAAGATATGAACGGCGATGTACTTAATACTTATGCTTATGTAACAGGCGATAGCAAAGTAATTAAAACAAGCGTAAAACCTTTTTGGGAAATTCAGGGGGCATTGTATTTGGAAGTGTTAGAAAAAGAAAAAGCCTACAGGGTTACCTATTTTGAAGATAATAATACAGATATTAGACATGGCCATCTTGGTTACTTAACCAAATTAACTATTGTACCATTTGAAAGTATTGGTGCTTACAATGCAGTTGAATTGGGTAGCACAGAAGTGTACTTACCACTAAAAAAATCGGTTACTAAAACTATTTGGGTAAACTCAGATGATCCAACTACAGAGGTAATAACAGATAAATTAAAAAATGTAGCAAACAATTTTAACTCAACCCTTACTAATGAGTATTGCAATATAATTTCAAAAGCTTTCCCTGCAAACGTACAAGCAAAGTTTAAAAATGAAATACAAGCCCCACGAGTGGCTGCACTTGTAAAAGAAGAAGCAGAGGCAGAAGCAAGAGCAAGAGCAAGAGAAAGAGCAGAAAAAGATAACCCAAACACAGAAAGCAACAATAACACATCAAGTAACAATAAGAAAAATACCAAAACAGAAAGTAACGAAATACAAATAGAGGTACAAAATACAAGTAGCGAACAAGTTTTTGTAACCTACGAAGGTTCGGTAAGAGGCTCATCATTTTTAGGTGCAGGCTCTGTTACAAGGTATAAAGTAAAGCCAGGCGACCAAATAATAAATAAAAAAACAAAAGCAGTACTAGTTAGCATTACCTCAGGCACAAAATCGGGGCAAAGGTTTAAATTTTAAAAATTATAGAGTAACATATATTTTTAAAAACAATTTTTTTTAGAAAATTCCAAATAAATCATATCAACACAAATAAAAAAATGAAAAAATTAGCAAGCATTATTACCACATTATTATTATTACCAAGTTTTTTATCAGCCCAATATACTTTTACTGCAAAGGGCGGCAAAGTATTAGAAAATAAAAGTACTAATAAAATTTCAGCAGGGAGTCAAAAAGTACAATACCACACATTAACCAATAATGGGTTAAAAATTGAAACCGTACAATATGGTTTTGGTGGAGCAATCGATATTGTAAAAGTGGAGGAGATTAGCTATAACAATATTTTAAATGCAGTAAAAGAGGGGTTACCCGAATTTAAAAAATATGATTACAACCATTATTTTTTCTTATCACCAAAATCAGGCAGCGAAAAGCCCGTATATACTACCTCTTATTTTGCTACAAGCGATAAAGAAATATCAAAAGAAAAATCAATAGAAGTTTATTTTGATGGCAACGCTAATGCTACAGAAGATTATTTAAATAGTATCATAAATAAAGCAAAAGCTATTACAAGTAAGCCAGGTTATAAAGAAGATAAAAGTAGTTATGCTGCGTTTACTGAGCTTGACCAAAAAGAGCAAGATAAAAAAGTGGAAGACGCTTTAAGCGACTTAGATTTAGACCTTACAACCGACGAAGAAAAAGCTGAAAAGGCTGCAAAAAACAATGCATTGCAAGCACAGCAAACAACTTCATACAAGCCAATATATTTTAAAAAAGCAGGCGAAATTATATTTTCTATTTATTACGATCAATCTACAGCATCTAGCTTAAACACTAAAGTATATAGAGGCGATAAAGCAAAACTTTTATTTACCACATATAACGATGTGTATAAAGGGCAATTAAGCAAACGAGCAAGTTTTGAACAATGTAGCTACTGCTCTATTTATTCAATTACAGATGTAGGTACTAGAGTTATTACTATTAAAAATAAACCTAACGAAATACAATATCAAATGATGAATAAAGATAATGATTGGTATTTAATTAAAGGCACAAGAACTAATACCGAGGTAGGTTTTAATAGCAATTTTGAAGATTTAGAAATATGTTATACCTCAAATGATGGAGATATTTATGGCAAATGCAGTTTAAATATAGAGTCTGAGGCAAAGCTTACTGCAAAAGCAAAATTATGGGTTATGGCTATGTTACACATGGCAGGTTATATAGCTGATGATGGTAGCTTTGGCAATTAAATAATATTTTTAATTACCACATATCACATCCTTCTAAAAGAAATAAAATAAAAACGTTCACACGCTTAACTAAAATATTAAATGAAATACATCACATCGCTATGGCTTTTTATGGCTTTAATTGCCAATGCTTTTGCCCAAAAGCAAATCAAATTCAACAACCAAAGTATAACCATCCAAGGCTATTTAGTAGCCACACATCAATACATTAATAATGGTGTAAACGATGGTACTAACGAAATATATACCTATTACGATGAAGATATGAAAGTGCTTATAGCTACCGAATTAGTAACCGATAAAGCCAATAGCATACGCAGTATTTTTATGTACAATATCAACATTAATTTTATAAACAAAGGCTCAACGTATGTAATGGAGCGTAGCAATAGCGGCTTTAAAGAGCCCACTATTTATGCAGCAAAAATTGCCTTAACTGAGGGTAAAGTAATAAATGTAAAAAGTATGAATTGGGGCGATACAGAATGGATAAAAACCAACGACCCCATTGCACAAATATATTTTAATACTAAGGCCGATGCTGAAAAATTAATAGCCGAAATTTCAAAATAATAATATTTTTAATAACTTCTATTTATTTTATTTAACTAAATCGGTAATTACTTCAAGCATTTGCTTAGCCAATTTTTTATCCTCCACATTAAAATGTAAATGGATGTTACTCGATTTTTTGGAAGTGGTAGCATCATAATCCTGCAATATTAGCTGTACTTTATTTGGCAACTTACTCTTAATTTTTAGGGTTACTATTTTTACTGTAGTACCCACGGGCAGCAATTTATTTTGGTCAATAAAAATTACAATATCATTTGCTGCAATGGCTCTCCTAGCAATGGTAGTGTGTATGCTATTATCAGTTTTATAAACGGTGTGTATAATTAAACTATCAGGCGTTATATCAAAATAATTATCGTTATTACTCAGCCCCTTGGCCATTTCATCATACTCGGCAAACGTATTTATTTTTTTGCCACTAAAGCTATACGTTTTATCATCGCCATATTTTATGGTATGTTGATTTTGGGCATTGCCCACTAGCGTAGCAATTAGTAAGCTACAGGTTACAATAAGTTTCATAATATTTTTATTATAAAATTACAATCTCTACAAAAAGTAAATAACTCCGTTTTACTAAATATACTTTTCAATTTACATAAACGCAAAAGTCATTTTTTACAATATTTTTTTTGAAACGTGCCCGCCAAAGGTGGAGCGTCAACTATATATCCTTGATTGAGCTTCGGTTTCCTGCCTTACACTGCAATGGGTTTCGCTAGCGTTTCACCCATTTCCGTTGCAGTCAGGGCTAGACCCTGCTATTTACTACAATGTAGCTTTACCCACATTAAACCTCATTCACAATGTAGTTATGGTTATTTAAATACGGTAGAATTTTAATACCTATTTCTAACATCAATTTGGTAAAGCAATAATACCATTTCGTAAAATGGTATATAATAATGCACCAGTAATAAATCATTTTTACAGTAATAAAATTTATAGAATGAAAAAGCAAATTGCCATCATACTTACAGCTACACTGTTTTTTGTTACTCAAAGTTTTGCCCAACTAGGCAAAATAAAAAAAGATAGAGATGAAGCCGCCGAAATAGCAACCACAGCCTCTGCCGATAATTTAGAAGGGTGGAATGCCGTAAGCAATCCCCAACAGGTGTTTGATAAATATATTTTCAAAGTATCCGATTACTCAATAGAAGGCATTACCGATAAAATACAAAATGCAGTAGAATTTAATAAAATAGAAGTAGCATTTGCCAATAGCACATGGAAATTTTATAACGATGGCGAAGTAAATGTTACCAACGGCAATACAGTAGAATATAGTTTCACTGTTAATGGTAGTACTTTTATTATTAACGATGGTAAAACAAAATCACAAGCACAGTTTACTAGCAAAAATAGCCTATACAAACTTAAATTAACTGAAGGTAATAGCAAACCAATACACTTGGTACTAGAGCCTATTGCAAAAAAAGGGTACGACTTATACAGCAAAAAAGAGCTACGCAAATACAGCCTTACTTACCTAGCCACCAATGGCGATATGTATATGCTAAAGCAGCCTGCCGATTATAGCAACCCATATGATAGCCGTTACATTTATACCAACATCACACCCAATGGTATGTTTGAGCAATACATACATTATACCGACCGTGATGGTGGCGAAGGCGAATTATATTACAATTCAGTACCCATCAACAATATAAACATGAATGGTTTTGAGCTTGTATTAAAAGATGTATATAGCGGTATCACTATGCCAATAAGTAGCAGCTATACCACAAAACACTACACCCAATCAACCTCAGCCGAAAAGAAAAATACCAATGCTTTAGTATTTGGCGATTTTAGTTACGACGTAAAAGGAGCCTATACTTTACTCAAACAATTGGTAGTAAAATTACCAGCCGATAAAAAAGCAACATTTGAAAAAGGTACATCAAAAAGAGATGCTTTAGTAGAAGAGCAATACAAAAAAGAAAGAATAGCATGGGCAAAAATACAAGCAGAGGAAGCTAAAAAAAGAGAGAAACTAGCCACCATTAATTTTTGGAATAAAAAGGATATTATGGGCACCATATACGATGAAGGTAATGCAGCAAATGGGTGTATGCCTTCTACATACAAGTACACAGAACGTTCATCAAAAAACAAAACGATTACGTTTTGTGTAGGCAGTGTTGTAAGGCTTTCCTCTACAGGTCAAAGTTTTACAGTTACCAAAGCAATGGATGGGAAATCGATCGATTTTTAAAAAATAAATACTAAACATATAAATCAACAACTAAAAAACTTTAAAACAATGAAAAAATTATTAAGCATCATTGCAATAGCATTATTAGCTATTACTACACAAGCACAAACCAAAGTAGAAAAAAAATTAGCAGCTAACCTTAGCACCATTGCCGATGTTACCAAAATGCTACAAGATGATTATATTTTTATAGAAAACACTGCTACGGTAATACCAAACAACACCTTTAAGTTTGGCGAATGTATGGTACTTACCGAGTATGCCGATGAAGGCATAAATAAAGATGCAAAAACTATAGAAAAAGATTTTAATGCAAGCTTAGGTGGTAGTACTTGGAAATTTGGTCCCGAAAATAATTATTCAGTAGCCACCATACAACTTACTGCAAAGGGCAAAACAGAGGAAGGTAATTTTGCTACAAGTGGTGGTATGTTTAAAGTTACTAATCTTATAGAAGGGTTAGATATACAATCAGGGCTTTACCAAAGCAAAAAAGATAAAAATACCTACATGATTATGTTTGGAATAAGAAGTGGTATGGCTTGCTTTGCTGATTTTACATTACAAGCAGCAGGTAGCAGTAAGGTAGATGCTAAAAGCAATGCAACCGATGCTGCAGCAAATGCAACACCAGCAACAGATGCAATGCCAGCCGCTACATCTACACCTAAAGCAACCGATTTAAAAAACAAAGCAAAATCTAAATTGCTTAATAAAGTAAAATTATAAACTTCTTTATATTCTGTTGCCCTTTTATTGAAACAAAAATGATTATGAAAAAATTATTAACCGCTTTATCTATTTTATTGCTAGCTAATACTGTACAAGCACAAACGCTAGTAAATACAAAATGGTACGAATATTACCTTGGCGGTACAAAAGGCTATTTTACCAAAACACATACTGTTAAGCAAAATAAATTAATAGAAAACCAAATGGGCAGCGGCGGTGCTTTTGATAATAAGCCAACCGATATTAGTATAGAAAAACTTATATCTACCACCACCGATGAACGTATCATTAATAAATACGATGATACCACCTTTATGGTAATCGTATTTAAAAATATAGATACCGATAAAGCCAAGGTTTGCTTAAATACCGAAACCTTTACTAGCATAGAAGCCGCAACAGCCTTTATGCCTAAAGATGAGGAATATATTACTTGGTACACCGAGGCAGGGTTTAAAATTGAAAATGCTAAACCTATAATGCCTACTATTACAAAAAATGATATGCTTGCTTTTAGCAATTATATGATTGATAAATTAAAGGAAATATCAAAAAAATTAGATGAAGAAAAATTAGAAGCAGAAGAAAAGAATTTTAAATTAGCCATGAGTACAATATTGCTACCATTAGATTATTCAGAAAGCAAGGGGTATAACGGGTATAAAAGCTTAGCGGTATTTGAGGTAGGTATTAAAAAATTTAAAAAAGACCCTGCTGTACTAAAAGCTTTTAAAGATGCTGGTTTTGGTGATATTTTATCTAATCAATAATTAATTACTTTGTTTCTTTTGTGAAATTAAAATAATATGAAAAAACTAATCATTTTAATACTTAGTGTTTACGCATTACATTGTAATGCCCAAAAAACTACTGCAAAAATTTTATCTTCTGCCGAAGTAAATAAATTATTTAGTGATGGCACAAAAAATCTTTTCAATATTAGTTATCCAATATATAAAGTTTATCAATACCCAAATGATAATTTTAATTATTATGTAGTACTTACCGAAAGTGTAGATGAGGTAAAAGGGAAAGACAGTATTTCAAAAAACATAAAGGCAATTATTTTTAAAGAATTTAATGGCAAACTAAATAAGGAGCTAGAAATTACTGATAACATTATACCCACATTAAACGAAGAAAAAACAATTTTCTTTTGGACAAAATATATTTCTTTTGAAAAAGTAGAAAATACTATTGTACCCATAATTGTTTACGGCACTAATGCTATGAACAATTTTATGGATGGTCGTATAAAAATTATCATTGTATATCACAATCAAAAAATAGTTATACGCCACCAAAATGCAGTGCTTGATGGAGAAAGACTTACCAAAATTGATAAGGTATTTTACACTCTGCCAACTACCATTCAAAATGCTGTAAAGAAAAAAATTACAGCAATGGAAAAAGCTGATAATGCTATTTTAGGTTATGGCTGGGAAGAGCAAATGAAAAAGAAAAAATTGGAAATAAAAGGATAATTTTTGGGGTTGCCAACCTTTAAAAGGTAGGCAATCCTTTTATGTTAACACAACCTTAGGCAATAGCCCTAAGGTTTTTTATATTTGTTTACTTTTGAAAAAAAATATTGTAATATTAGCATTTTTATTTTGTCATTTTTTGCTTAATGCTCAAAATCCTGTAAGCCGTAATCTTACCAATCAAAATGGATTACCTAGTAATACTGTTTATAATATTTTGCAAGATAGTAAAGGCTTTATTTGGCTTGGGCATGATAAAGGGCTTAGCCGATACGATGGTAATACCTTTACCCATTTTACCGCACAAGCACAGCAAGGTAAAAGCATTAGTAACCTATTGGAGATAAATAATAGTATTTGGTGTCAAGATTTTTCTGGTAATTTTTATTTTACTAAAAATGAAAGTTTAATTAAAGAAGAAAAATTTAAGTCAAGTGGTATGTATTCGCCAGCTGGTATTTTAAAAAATAATATTTTATCGGTTATAAATTACGATAGCATACGAACATTTAATTTACAACAAAACAAAAAAACAGATTTTTTATCCCAAAAAGAAACAAAACAAGCCGTATGCCATGATAAAGATTTTAGTTATTTTTTTTGTAATACCACATTAAAAAAATTTGATGGCAATACAACAACTACAGTACATACTTTTGCAAATACGTTACCCAATCTATCTTTTCTAATTAAAATTAATGATAAGTTTATAGCATTTGCTAGAAATTCTTTCCCCCTTGCTTATAAAATAAAAAATAATACTATTGAGTCGTTAAGTTGTTTAAAAAACGGATTATTGATACAAGATGTTACAGTTATCAAAAACGAAATTTGGGTAAGTACAACAAGTGGTGCATACTGCTTTGATGAAAACATGCAACCACTTTACAACGGGCAATGTTTTTTTGAAGAAAATAGTATTACAAAAATTATAAAAGATAGAGAAAATAATTATTGGTTTGGCACTTTAAATAAAGGTGTACTAATAGTGCCAGATATAAATGTAAAACTATATAAATATAGTAACGAAAGTATTACTGCTTTAAGTACTTACAATAATAATAATGAAGTGCTAGCAGGTACTTCCTCCAATTTAATATTTACATTTAATAGTGAAACGCTTAAATTTAATACATTAGTTAGCAACGAAACTAAAGGCGAAATTTTTTCTTTGTATTACGATAAACCTTTACAAACTATTTTAGTTTGTGTTAATGGTATTTATACTTATAAAAACGGAATAAAAATAAAAGAAGAGCCTTTGGCTGGCAAAGCCATTACAACACTTAATAGCAGTACTTATGTTACAGCATTTTCCGGAGGAATTGCCCTACTAGAAAGAAATGGAAAATCTATTACAACGCCGTCGTGGCTAACAGATGGATTAATAGAAGCAAATACTAAAACCTTTTTAACGCAAGGCCATAGAGGCAGAGCAGTATTGTTTGACACTACTGCCCAAACACTTTATACAGCAACATCACAAGGCTTAAAATTTTATAATACCAATTCAAATGGCTTTATTCTTGTTAATAATAAGCCTATCTATGCATCTTCACTTTATACTATTAATAATACATTATATGCAGGTACCTACTCAGATGGGCTAATTAAAGTAGAAAATAACAAAGCCTTACACTTAAATAAACAAAATTTAGCTATTGCCAATACTATTTATAAAATGTATGGCGAAGGTGCTTATTTATGGCTAGCCAGCGATGAATTAATACAGCGATACAATACAAGTACTGGCAATATTGTAAACTATACCGCTGCCGATGGCTTACCTAAAGCAGAGATAAAAGATATAATAGTACAAAATGGCAAAACCTATTTAGCCACTACCGATGGATTAATAATTTTTAGCAGTAATAAAGATGCTATAAATAAAGTACAGCCACTATTAGAACTTAATAAATTTTTAGTAAATGGTAAAGAAAAATCTATTGATTCTTTATTAAAATTAAAAGCCGATGAAAATAATATTGAATTATTATTTTCATTATTATCTTTTAAAGAAAATGCAGCAGCATCCATTAGTTATAGAATAAATAAAGAGGATTGGAAAATTTTACCAAAAGGTTTACGAAATCTTCAATTAGCATCACTATCTGCTGGCGATTATATTATTGAAATAAAAGCGTTAAATGAGGATGGGGTTGTTGCAAAAAAAAATATCACAGTAAAGTTTTCAATTGCTAGTCCATTTTATAAAAAGGGTTGGTTTTATCTTTTAATAGCAGGGCTTATTTTAGGAGCTATGTATCTATACTTTAAACAACGTTTAAAAAACGAAAAAAAGAATAATGATTTACTAGCACAAAAAATGCGGTTAGAGCAAGAGCTACATCAAAGTATATTATCATCCATAAAAAGCCAAATGAATCCGCATTTTTTATTTAATGCTTTAAACACTGTTCAGTCTTACATTTATACCAACGAAAAAGAAAATGCCTCCTTATATTTAGGAAAATTTAGTGAACTTACTCGTACTATATTGGATATGAGTAATAAAGAAAGAGTAACCCTAGCTGAAGAAATAAAAGCTTTGCAATTATATATGGAACTTGAGCAACTTAGGTTTGAAGATAAATTACAATATACTTTTGAAGTAGATAAAAATATTAGTACTGAAACTACTTACATACCTTCTATGTTAATTCAACCTTACGTAGAAAATGCAATTAAGCATGGGCTAATGCATCAAAAAAATAAATGGATATTACATATATCATTTAAACAAAATAAAAATAGTATTGAAGTAGCTGTTGATGATAATGGCATAGGACGTAAGGCAAGTGAAGCTATTAATCAACAAAGAAATAAACGCCACAAGTCCTTTGCAAGTAATGCTAATGAAAAAAGATTAGATATTTTAAATAAAGGGTTACCCAAAAGTATTTCTTTAAATATTACTGATAAAGTAGATGAACATGGT
This sequence comes from Bacteroidota bacterium, assembly GCA_031408315.1. Classification (GTDB taxonomy): domain Bacteria; phylum Bacteroidota; class Bacteroidia; order Chitinophagales; family Chitinophagaceae; genus Ferruginibacter. The sequence goes on along the minus strand of JANNWD010000037.1, from coordinate 866 downwards.
TACGCTACTGGCACTACTATTTTATTAAATATACCATTTTAAGGCAGTTAGTAAACCCAAAAAGCTATTTCGTAAAACAAAAAGCTATTTCGTAAAAACCAAATTGTACTTTACAACTATGGAGTATTGCATAATTATTGATGACGAACCCAAAGCTAGAATACTGTTAGAAGTAGTAATAAAACAATATTGCCCTCAACTACAAATTGTAGCCTTATGTGAAGATTTACCTACAGGCATCAAAGCTATTAAAAAGCATAAGCCTTCGCTAATATTTTTAGATATCGAAATGCCTGGACATAGTGGATTGGAGCTGCTTGATTTTTTTAATGAAGATGAAATTAATTTTAGTGTAATTTTTACAACTGCCTATAACGACTATGCTATACAAGCCTTTAGGTTTTCGGCAATAGATTATTTACTAAAACCCATACAACATACTCAGTTAATAGAGGCTGTGGAACGATTTACAAAGAAACAAGATCAACAAAAATCTATTCAATTAAAAAACTTAAAAGATAATTTAAAAACAACCATAAATTGGGAAGATAAAAGAATAGCGGTACCCAGTGCACAAACTATTCATTTTTTTAAACCCTCCGAAATTATATTAATAAAGGGCGAAGCAGCTTACAGCGAAATACATTTAAGTAATGGCAGTACGCTACTTGCCAGTCGTAACCTAAAGCATTTTGAAGATATGCTAAAAGATATTCCTATTTTTTTTCGTAGCCATAAATCATACATCATTAACCGCCAACAAGTAAAAGAATATGTAAAAAGCGATGGTGGCTATTTAGTATTATCCAATGGTGTACAAGCTGGCTTATCTACCGAAAAGGTGGATGAATTTTTATCGAAATATT
>JANNWD010000036.1:0-6026 GCA_031408315.1 Bacteroidota bacterium | reverse complement strand
CTACATGCCAATAGTAATCATAACGGGCAATTTACCAATCAAAAAGGTATACATGGTTTTTGGGAAAGTAGAGTGCCAGAATTATTGGCCGAAAAAGAATGGGACTTTTTTATTGGCAAAGCCCAATACATTAAAGATCCTGGCAATTTTATTTGGACAAGAGTGTTAGAAAGTGCCAAAGCAAGCGATAGTGTTTTGCTTTTTGAAAAACAATTAACACAACAATTTAGTGCCGATAAAAAATTTAGTTTTGAAGAAAGAAATGCTGTGGTTATAAAACAATACTCTACCGCTTTTACCAAAGCCTTTAATAAAAAATTAGATGGAATGATTGAACGCCGTATGCGGCAGAGCATACAAACCATTGCTAGCTTTTGGTACACCGCCTGGGTAAATGCAGGACAACCCAATTTAAAAGATTTAGTAAAGAAAAAGTTTACTGCCGAAGATGTTAAAGAATTTGAAGAACTAAATACCAAATGGAATACTGGCGGAAAAATGATTGGGAGAGAGGAGTAGAGAATTATACGGTTTTTTTGAAGCATAATTTTATATAAACTGGTAGTCGATTAGTAACGATTTTAGCATAAATTTTATTTCAAATAATGGTTACACAAATTCTTGAAAGTATTAAATCAATTGTAAAGTTAAAAGAGCATGAAGAACAAGCGTTTTTAGAAATTTTACAAATAAAGCAATTTAAGAAAAAGGAATTTTTATTAAAAGAAGGACAAATTTGTAATAAAATTTCTTTTATAAATAGGGGCTGCATGCGGCTTTTTTATAATATAGAAGGCATTGAAAATACTATTCAATTTTTTTTTGCTGATAGCTGGTATACTGATTATGCTAGTTTTTTAACAACGCAAACTTCTGTTGAAAATTTACAAGCACTTGAAGCTAGTGAAGTAGTACAGATTAATAAAACTGAACTTTATGAATTATACAATATTTATCCTGTTTTTGACCGTGTAGGAAGGATTATGGCAGAAAATGCTTTCTTATCTCTTTCGCAAATAAATAAAATGCTTACTAACGAAGAGCCTAAGCAGCGTTACTTAAACTTATTAAAACAACGTCCTGAATTAGTTGAAAAAATCCCTCAACATTATATTGCGTCATATCTTGGCATTCAACCAGAGTCTCTTAGTAGAATAAGAAAAAGAATTTTAAGCCATAAGTAATTTCCTAACCTAAGTCAATGGTTTACGGCTTTGTTTACAGCCATTTTTGCATTGTAATTTTAAAACACTGTAAAAATGAAAAAATCAATTCAAGTATTTCTTATTGCTCTATCTTTTTCTGAGACCGAAGCATTTGCCCAAACTAATGTAGTAACAACAAAATGGGGTATCGAAACCGAATTAATTCAACCTGTGCTACCCAATGTAGGCATTATTAGAATTCAGGCTAGCAAAACAATTACTACAGCTAACAAAAAACGTAGAGGCGATTTTTTGATTGGAGGGTATATACGCCCTAATGTAAAACATGACATTGTAGAAAAAATTAATGAATACCTACTAATGGTTGGCTATCGCCAATATTTTGGTAATGCTTTTCATATTGAGGCTAAATCAAATATTGGTTATGCTTGGGGTACAAAAAATAAAATCGATGGCAAAGATTATAATAATTTTTCGTGGTTTTGGGAAGCTAACACTGGATATAAAATAAATTTTGCTAAAAAACAAAACTCCAATTTATATATAATTCCACAGTTCGGAATTTTAAGTAGTATTTCTTCAAACATTGGGCCTCGTGGCGGCAAGTCCGATACTTTTATTCAAGGCAATCTATTATTTGGAATAAATTTTTAAACTAAAAAAAACATAAAAATGAAAAAAATATCTTTAGCTATAGCTCTTATTATTATACTAATAAATGCTACTGCACAAAAAAACAACAAACAAGCTTTTTTATATAGTAATAAAATAAGCATACTGGCAGGTTTATTACAACCTACTTCATTAAAAGGCGGTAACATAGAAATAAATTACTTTAACAAAAGAATGAGTTTTGATTACTCACATGGAGTATCGCTTGACCCTCCAGTTGTGGGAAAATTTAAAGACCAGAATATTGTATTGCACTTACCATCTTCAACTGGCTTTGGTATTGGATACCGTTTTACTTCTTTTTTTGATGTACGGTTTGAACCCAAGCTACACAGTTGGCAGGTTTATTATAAAAATGAAAAGCAAACAGATGCTAATAAAATAAAAGATTTTAAAACATTTACACTTGGGTTGGGTGCCTACTATCGCTACTTTCCATTTAGAAAAAGTGAAAATAAATTTTTGCAAGGTATTACTACTAGCAGCAGTATAAGGTACTGGCAAAATGTTGGTACAACGTTATATAATGATGAGTTTAGTTATTTTAATAAAACAACTAATAAAAACGAAACGCTTAAAGCACCAAATATTGGAATAGCAAATAGTCAATTAATTTTTAATGTAGCCATTGGGTATACTTTTGGCGGTAAATAATTTATACAATGAAAAACTATTTATTTATACTGCTGCTGCTTTTGATAAAAGCAGCAGCAGTTGCCCAACCAAAAAACAAATCTGTTGCTTTTACTTATGCCGAATTTAAAGGAGGCTACGGAATTAATAGTTTTGGAAAAGGATTAAATGAAAAATATAAAGAAGGAAATTTTTCAACATCGGGTGGTGGGCTAGCTTCACTTGCAGCATTTAGAAAATTTAAAAAAATTAATTACTTAAATTTTGGAATAAAATATAAATCATTAGCCGCTGCACCAGCTAAAGGAGATAATAGCCAGGAATTATTTTTTAACTATTGGGGTGCTGCGGCAGCAATAAAATATTTCCCTTTTGATAAAATAGCTAGAAAAGGGATTTATATACAAAGCGATTATTTTTTTGTTACTCAATTTACTCAAAAATACCGCACTACTACAAATCTTCAATTTAATCATCAGTTTGCTATTGGCAATGGCTTTGCATTTGGAATTGGTTACGATATTGCTTTTGGCAATAAAAAAACAATGCTAACCGTAGGTATAGAGTATGAGTATGATAAAAGAACAGGAGAAGTAAGTGGTATTGGTAATAAAAAATTTAAGAGCTCTAATTTTGGTATTATGACAGGTATTAAATTTTAGGTATGTTAAAAAAAATATTACTTAGTAACAAAATTTTATTTTGGTTAGGCACAATACACTTAATTATTTTTTTATTGTTATTAGTGTATTTGCCTTTTAATAAAACTATAGTATTAGGCATTAATGCATTAATAAAGCCAATGAAATTTGCATTAAGCATATGGCTCTATAGCTGGACGATGATTTTTATTTTGTATTACTTTACAGATAAAAAAAAGATAAAAACATATTCATGGGTAGCTGTTATTACTATGTGTTTTGAGCAAGTTGCTATTACTACACAAGCATTACGAGGGCAGTTATCACACTTTAATATATCTACTGCTTATGGTACAATTTTGTTTTCAACAATGGGGGTATTCATACTTATTATTACACTTTACACAGCATACATAACCTATCATTTTTTTAAGCAACGCATTTACACTTTACCTTTTGCTATTGTGGTTAGTATAAAAATTGGATTAGTTTATTTTATTGTGTTTAGTTTATTTGGAGGTTATATAAGTAGTTTAAAAGGGCATACTATTGGCAATGTAGACGGTGGTGCTGGACTATGGTTTTTAAATTGGAGTACTTTGTTTGGTGATTTACGAGTAGCACATTTTTTTGGTATCCACAGTTTACAAATACTCCCGTTAGTAGGCATTACTGCCTCAAAAGTTTTAAGCAGTACAAAAGCCTTATATGTAGTTAAACTATTTGCCGTTATATATTTACTGTATGTTTTGCATACAATGCTAATGGCACTTATGGGGTTACCTTTTATAAAAAGCCTTAATCATTAAAATACTTTTATTAAAAAAGTACATAAAAATAATTTTATGATTTTTATTGATAAAAAGATATACCAAATTTTAAAAAAAAATTTTGGAATTAAGCAGTCTAGCATTTCTGTAACTACTAATCTTACTACAGAATTTAATTTATGTAATTGGGAGTTAGATTTGCTTTATGCAAAGTTAGAGCTTGCTTTTGGTATTGAAATTAAAAACCCCATACCAAAAAAAGGTATTTGCATAAAAAAAATACACCAACAAATTATAGAAAATGGTTATAAAAAATAAATAAAATATTCCTGCACCTTTTTGTTTTTCGTTTAAGGTTAGGTTTATGGCGTACCATAGAGCAATCTATTAGGTACGCTTTTTTGCTACATTAATAAATAGATGGAATAATTAAACTCCGTATACTGCAGAGCATACAAACCATTGCTAGCTTTTGGTACACCGCCTGGGTAAATGCAGGACAACCCAATTTAAAAGATTTAGTAAAGAAAAAGTTTACTGCCGAAGATGTTAAAGAATTTGAAGAGTTAAATAATAAATGAAATACTGGTGGAAAGATGATTGGGAGAGAGGAGAATTGATGAGGTGATTATGCCAATAGATATCTTTGCCAAGGCTTGGTCTTTGACCAGCCGATTTGTTTTGTAATTAAATTTACCTAAACTGCTAAACATCGCAGGTCTTAGACCAAGCGATGGCGAAGATTTTAGCAAAGACCAACATGGGTGAGAAAAGATGTCATCTCTTTTTTAACAACTTTCTGGCATACTAACATGGCTATGGAAGAGACGTTGCTGAGAAGAAAAAATCATGCTTTAGTGAGTAAAGTTTAATATTTAATTAAATCGTCTATACTCTTAGCTTTTATTAAATCAACATGCTTAATATAAATTGGGCCTTGCGGTTTTTTATCAGGATTTTTAAGTTTGATTGATTTTATTTGCTTTGCTTCATGCTTAAATTTTACAATATACTTGCCAGTATTTAAATATGGAATAATAGTATCAATTTCTGCTATATGTGTAATTGCACTAATAGGAGCAACTTGGTAAGAAGCAATATATTTTATCCTTTCCTTCATTGCAGCTCCAATTCGAATGGCAAACCATTGATTGTTTTTTAAAAACTCTTCCCTAAACCCCTCTTCTTGAGCTGGAACAACTATAGTATCGCATTCAGCTCTTCTTTCTCTACGTTTTATCCTATCTCCAATACTATCCTTTAAATATTTTTTTGGTAAAATTGATATGCTTAACTCATCTTCATCATATAATGTATCGTATTGATAAACGAATTCATTTTTATCAGAAACAAATGTTTTTACTTGCAATACGGATATTTCTGCATTTATTTTCTGTATAACATTATGCAACTCTTCTTTTGCTTCATCTATCACCACTATTGCTTTAAAATCGCCAAATACAGCAGCATCTAAGTAACTATCAATATTTCTAAAATCTGTCTTTTTACAAGCCAATTCAAGCCTTTGTAATTTCCCTTTATCAGCATTAATAGAGTTCATTAAATATTTTCTAAGTTCTATTCTTGCATCCTTAAACCCAGTTGCAAATTTTAATAATTGAATTCCAATATGTTCATAAGGATGATGTGAAACGATTTCATTCTCTATAATAAATAATAAAGGTTTAGAAGGATTAGCGAAATCTAACAAATATCCGTCGGGTATTGTGATAATATTTGCACCTTTCATTCTTTTTTTCTTAGAAATGTAAATTGTTGATGTACCAAAAATATTATCTGCAAGTTGCTCCACCACTCCTTCAAATTCTGCTTCTTTTTTAAATTGATAATAATTAAACACTTTGTTATTTAAGATTACTGGCATAAGATGTTTTTAGTTTTAATTATTTTTATTTTCTTTAATTGCTTGTACAATTTTATCTGTACGTTTATCTGCTCTACTATTATTTAGTGACGCCACCGCCCAAATTGCCGCTGGCAACCAACCAATTAAAGTTATTTGTAGAATTAAACAGATTATCCCAGATAATATGTTCCCTCTAAGCAAAAAAGATAACCATGGTAGTAGAATTGCTAAAAGTGTCATAGTGATTTTTTATCGTTCTCGTATTTGTTTAGGGTTG
>JANNWD010000035.1:0-9592 GCA_031408315.1 Bacteroidota bacterium | reverse complement strand
ATTGCAGCTGGTGTTGAATTGCATTCTACTGGGCTTGCTCTGTAATGTTTCCAGTACCAGTCGCCAGCATTATCAGCAGAACTAGCCCCATAAGATTGTACTAATTCTAAAAAAGATATTTCCATACCCTCTTTATTGATAGGTGATGATTGTAACAAAGTCCAGGTAGCCATTGCATTATAGTAAAAACGTAAATCTTCTTCCACCTCTTCAACAAAATCAAAAAGCAACGGATTAAACTCATTCATATTTTTTTGATGAAAGGCATCAGCAAAAGGCTTTTGTTGTGCACAAGTCATTTTAGAAGTTATACCAGGAATTTTTTCCGTCCATCTTCTTGTTTTTTCTTTTGCAAATGCGGCTTCTCTAATATCCCATTCCTTTACTTTCTCCCCATAAGCATACATTATTGTTGCCATTACTCTATTTGCCATTATTGTAAATTCCAATGCCTTAGGGTCAGTACCCATCGCTTTTTTCATCATTTCTCCAGGCTTTTGCATTTCAATGTCATTTACCTTTTCTTTTGCCCTTATTATTTCTTCTACTTTCCTCGAAAAGTTACCTCTCATTTTATTGTCGGACTTAAAGTCGGCAGAAAATTGCTGGTCATAAGCCAATGTATTATTAGTTGGTATAAATGTTTTTCGCCACCCCTTTGGAAAATATTCATACACACTTATTTTTTTCTTTAATTCTTCCCAACTCATTTTTGGGTAAAGAGATTGGCTGCCATTATTTTTACCAATTTGCTCAGTAAGTTTTGTGTTGTTAAATTTTTTTGCAATTTCAATTTGCTGTTTTGCTTCTTTAGTTTTGCCTTCTGCCTCTAAAATAACGCCACATAGCAAACGGCTTTGCGGATGCTGTGGATTGTGCCTTACAGATGCACCTGCAAATTGATACGCTTTTTCAGTATCGCCTAAGCCAAGCCAGGCAAATGCCAAATTATTTAATACAGTGCTATTGCCTTTAACCTCTTCATTTAGTTTTTGTAAAAATGGAATTGCCTGCTCAGGGTAACCATATTGTGTAAGCAAAGCTGCTACATTATTTTGTGCTACCAAATTTGTAGGGCAAGTTTGCACCGCTTTTAACGACAATAATAAGGCGGTATGCGGTTGCCCTTGCAGCATTGCGGTGTTGGCAGCATCCATTAATGCTGTGCAGGTTTTAGCTACAAGTATTGCTTTTTTCCCCATAGCAATTTGTGCTGCATTGCCTTTGGCTAATAGTTTTGTGTACATACTATTTACCGTGCCGGTAACTTCTGCTGTAGTGTATTTCTTTTTTACAGCACTTATTTTTGCTCCATTTTTTGCCGGCACTAATTGTTTATTGTTCGTAAGTATTTCATCTAAATCAACTGCTTGTTCGGCGGCAGGCTTTCCTTGCTGCTGTTTCATCATCTCTTTCATCATTGCGGCATCTTCTTTACTCATTCCCTTCGTAGCATCGTTCATCATTTTATCTATTTCGGCTTTAGATGGTTGCTTAGTTGGTTTTTGTGCATTTGTATTTACTGCAAAGGCACAAAGCACACAAAGTAGAATTGCTTTTTTCATATTTTTAAATTAAAATCGTTATTTCATTTTATTTAATTGTGCCGTGCCAATTAAAATTACAGTGGTATTATTAGTGGTATAGCTAAAAGGCATACTAAAGGCTTCTTGTTTTATTCTGCCATCGTCAAACTTTAGTATAATGCTATAATCTTTTAACTCGTAGGTGCCTTTGCCTGCTGCATTATAGGCTTCACTTTTTCCATAATCTTTTAACAGTACCTGATAAATACCTTCATCAACAAATTTGCCATCGGCTGTAAATGTTATAACACTTCTAAAGCCACTTACTTGGTTAATTGTAGCATCAGCAATGTTGCCAAATGTTGTAAACGAACCACTTAATTTTTGCCCGTTTACAGAAGAACATTTCATATAGTTAGCACCATCTACTTTTATTTGATTGGGAGATTTTACCAACTCAATTTTATCTTTCCATGGGCTTCCATCGTAAGCTATATTTATTCCATTACCATTACTGTAACTATAAGTTCCAATACTAAAAGCTTCTTTATTGTTTCTTGTAACGTCAAAATATTGGTCTTTTTGCAAATTAGCAAAACCACCATTTGGCATATTACTTAACGATTTTCCGTTATTAAAAAACACAAGCCAATACCAGCTAAAATCGGAGTAAGTAAATGTTCCTTTTTTATAAGCAACCCATACACCTGTAATTCCACTACCGTTTAAAGAATTAAATGAAGATGCTGCATTGGTTGTAATAGGTGTTGTAGTTTTAGATACAGCTATACTTTTTTGTCGCACAAAATAATAATCCGATTCATACATTTGTCCACCAGCTACAGGCCTTTTTAAATGTAAAATTTGTTGAGGTTTTCCTTCGCTATCCGTTTCGGTTGAAAATCGAATTTGATATACTTCTTTACTGTCTGTTGTTGGGGTTAAAGTAAGTGTGCTGCCATTTATAGTATAACTACCTTTTCCTTTAATGGTAGTAGTTTCATACAGATTTGCTACTAATCTTCTATCTACTATTGCACCTTTATCGTATCTGCCATTTGCACCAAATAATAAAGTAATTTTTGCATTACCATCGGAGAGATACCATTCGCCAATTATAGAAGTGGGTTTTATATTATTGCTAACATTATTATTTGCAGGTGTATTGTTTTGTGTTACTAAAGCTTTTTTGGGTGAACCTAATTTTAATGTGGCATAAAACGCATCCACATCTGTAGTTAAAAAACTTTGTGCATTAGTTACAATTAATACAACGGCATTAGCATTATCTTTTTTTGCAGTAGTTAATAACGCCATTGATGTGCCACCACCAAATTCAAAATTAGCAGCACCACTATAGGTTTTCCAACCGGTAATTTCATCGCCATTATCTTTTTCGGGGGCAGCAGTTATATTGAATGTGGTAGCTACCAAATCTCTCCAATCGTTATCAAAATCCTTTACTAAATCGCCACTACTTGGGCTTTGTGCATACAGGCTTATGATACAGTATGTGCCGGTTTTATTATCAGTTTTTGTATAAGTTACCGTGCCTGGTTTTAATTCTTTTTTATAGCCTTTTGGTTCGGTGTAAGTAAATGCATCGTAGGTGGTTTGTGCATTTATATTTACAGCTAAAGCACAAAGTATGCAAATAAGAAAATGTATTTTTTTCATATTGTAAAGATGTAAAAGAAAAAAGGCTCACACAATGAGCCTTTTGTAGTATATACTTCTTATACAATGTATTAAAGTGGGTTATTATAATACCAGCTAGCAATTGCAGCATACTTAAATTTCTTGTCTGGCATTCCTTGTTGTAAATAAAAATTTTCTTGTTTTATTTTTTGTGACATACAAGCCTCTGTTTTATCAAAACCTGCATTGTAAATAGTGGCAAACCATTGTAATTTTTCTTGCTCACTTACAAATGCTTTTTGTTTGTACGTTTCGTTACAAATGACGATGAAGGCTGTTAAATAAACTAATTGCCATTCATTATCTTGTAAACGTTCTATTCTTTTTTCTCTAACCTCTTCTTCATCAGTTTCTTCATACCCTAATTGTAATTCTTTATAAATACTATCTGGTAATAATTGCATTGCCTTAGTTTCTACCTGTACTGCAAAGGTTGGTTTCATTTGAAAAATGCCAATAGAAAAATTAGCATACTCTTGTCCAAATTGTACATACAATGTTTTTAAACTCTCTGTTTCAATATCATCTTTTAAACTGTTGTATCGCATTACCTCTGGAAAAACAATGCTTTGCATAAATGCAATATCTTTAGCACAAAGCTTGCTGCATAGCATAAATTGTTCGTTTAAGCTTTGTAGCTTTTTTGTAGCCTTTTCTGCTTTTGTACCAAATGTTTTTCCAAAATCAGGATTACTATATTCTTTTTTAGCGTAGCTAAATGCAATTAAAACAAGGCATAATAATCCCGGAATTTTATAAGCATTTTTTGCAGATATAAACATCTTTATCGCCATTGTCTGTTTCATGAATTTTGTAATAATAAATACAAGGTTGATTATTAACAGTAGCAAATTTTGGGAAGGTAACACCTGTTAATTCTTCCTCAGAACCATCGCCTCTATACAATTTTCCTTTTTGATAATAAACCGATTTTTTATAATCGGGTAAAATAAATAAACGCCTCATATTAACAACAGGCACTTTAAATGCTGCAGCCTCGTTACCATTTACCAATAATTGTGTGGGGCTTTGCGATGGTACAGAAATAATATCGCCATTATCTGCAACACTCATATTTGTGCCTTTATCGCTACCGTACAAATCCATCATACTTCCTTCTTGCTTTTTACCAGTAGAAGAAATGGTAATTGCCTTTTGTGCACTATTATCTAAAATACTTAAAGCTGCAGCACCAAAGTTTGCACTCACCATCATTTTTGCGGCAAAGCTAGCACCATCTCCACCTTTTTGTTTTACACCACTTTCATTTACTAAAAAAGAATTACCCATGCCCATTTTTGCTACCATATCGCTTGTGCCACCAATAACTACAGCTGCCCAAAATTTCTTTTTATCTGGCGATACTCTCATTTTAGCAACAAAATCATAAGGTCCAAAATTTTTGCCATTAAAAACAATGTATAATTTGTTATTTATAGTTTTACTGTATTGTGCTGCCATTGGGTCTTTCTTACTATTGCCTATTTCAATCTTTTCATCATCGTTATTATTATTATTACTTTCTTCTTCCTCATCTCTTTTATCCGATACAATACCCATATCTTTTACTGGTGCTTCTTTAAATGGTCCAGTTCGGTTTCCATCTTTAATTAAAAAATACTCATACTTATTATTAGTAAGTATAAAAGCTGTCATTAATTTTCCATTATCGGTATATGCTTTTGTTTCGTCGTACAAAAAAGTCTCTCCTTTTTCTAGTGTAAATATTTTATTACAGTCTGACGTTGGTTGCCACTTTACTTTTGTTTTTGCTGTAGGTGAAGATGGTTGACTTTCCTCTTTTTGTACTTCATTAGTCTGGCTATTGTTAGTGGCTTCTTTGGCTGGCTTTTTTTCAATAGCTTGTTGTGCTTTTTCTTTTAGTTTTTTAAAGAGTTGGGCTTGGGTTGATTGAACCACAAAAAGGCTAAAGTACAAAGTGACACAAAGGAAAAAGATTATTTTTTTCATATTATTTATTTTTTATTAAAATTTTTAATTCATCAATTTGTTTTTGTTGGTCTTTAATAGCTTCAATTAATACGGGTATTAATTTTACATAATCCACTCCTTTATACCCTTTGTCATCAATTGTTTTAACCATTTCTGGAAAAACCTTTTCCACTTCTTGAGCTATTAATCCGTATTGCTTATTTGTATCAAATTGCATTTCGGGAAAAGCTGTTCGGTTCATTAAATACGAAACACCGTTTAATGAAAGTAGTTTTTGCAAGGATTGATTGATCGGCTGGATATTTGTTTTATACCGCAGATCTGATGGCGTAATGGTGCCGCTGGCGATGATATTACCGATTACATGCAATGCTTCTGAGGGATTATCGGTACCAATGCCTACTCTTCCGTTATCGGTATTCATAAGCAAGCCCCAGCCACTGTTGGGTGCAGCATTGCCATAAAAACCAACTAGGTTATCGTTTCGCATTCCTATAAATGCAGGAAGGGCATTATTAGCATCGTTATTCAACCATAAGCCTGCGGTATTACCCGCAGTTGAGCGGATACGCATACGGGCACCAACATCAAGTGTGTAAGCAGGGTCTGTTATACCAATGCCTACATTACCGTTTGCGGTAATTCGCATTCTTTCTACGTTATTTGTTCCAAAATTTATAGGGGCATTTTGATAATTCCAAACGTAAGCATCATTTAAAGTAGCTATTTGTAATCCTGTATAAAATCCTGGTATTCCAGCTGGTAATGCAAGATCTGATACCATTACACCCGGCATGGCTACACCTCCACTAGGATTTTTTATATGAACCATTGCTAAAGGATCTGCAATTCCAATACCTATCCCTTGGCCTTGTGGCAAAATACGCATTACTTCACCAAAACCATAACCTGTAGGCGACTCAAAATCTAATCCAAATCCAAAACGTAAATATCTATCGTTGGTTGTAGAAGTTGAAAAATTCCAAATCGATGTAGAATTTGGATTTGGATTCTCGTCGTACCCTAAAAAAAAGCCCCGGTCACAAATACTAGAGGCTCCCTGAAAACCATCAATGCGTATTCCTCTTCTTCCATTACCACAGGTAATATTGCTGCTAGTGGATCTTATGTCCAGCGTATATAATGGACTTTCTTCAGAAATACCCACCAAACCATCTTCATTTAATCGTAAACGCTCTAACCCTTCTATACCAAAAATTAAATTTTTTGCTCCATTTACCTGACCATAATTCCAAATGACTGCATCATTTGATACACCATTCGGATTTTTATATCCCATTAATAAACCCTGGTCACATACGCTGGAGTTATTTATAGTCTTTACCCTTATCCCATTATAGTTACAATAATTAATACCTTGTGCACCAGTTTTAATATCTAGTGAATATCTAGGAATAATACCAATACCCAATGAAACTTCTTTACTCAGACGCATTTGCTCAAATCCTCCAATACCAAACGATAAATCAGTAAAATCAGTTGTTCCAATAAAATTTACACCAGGACTGGTTCCACTGTTACCATTAATTCCCCAAGCATTATTATTTTTTTCTTCTACCCATTTCCAAGCTGTACCATCATAAAAACTCAAGCCAATAGTATCTGGTGCATTTACATATACTAGCAAGCCATTGGCTTGTGCTGCAATAGCATTACGCTGTGCCTTATTCATCCTCGGTATCAGCAATCCTTTGGTGGTACTTTTTACATCAAGCAAAGCAGAAGTATTAGCTGTGCTGCCATCTGTATTAATAGCTACAGATTGAGCTTTACTTAAAGCCAATGAGGCAGAAAAAAATACGAATAGTAAAATAGGTTTCATCTTTTTATTATTTTTTTAACACTTGCTCTATTAGTTTCCTTTGTTCATTTAATTGTTTTTGCTGTTGGTCTATTTGTTTTTGCTGCTCTTTCATACTTTCTATTAATACAGGAATTAATCCAGTATAATTTACACTCAACTCTCCTTTATCATTTTGCTTTACTAATTGAGGGTATACTTTTTGTACCTCTTGTGCCAATAAACCTATTTGTTGTTCGGTATCTTTTTGTTCGTTTATCCAGCTGTAGGTGTAACCGTTAATTTTATTTAGGTTAGATAATGTAGGCGAAAGGGGTACAATTTTTTTCTTAAGCCTTGCATCGCTGGCTTGTGTAAGTGTGCCTGCTAACCATGCATTGCCAGTGCCTTCTATGTAAAAACGTTCATTTAATACACCTGCATTATCTCTAGTATAAAAATTTAATCTTGTTTGATTGGCAGTTTCAAAAATGTTACCAATAAAACCAGTTCGTTGCTCACCACTTAAGCCGGTACCAACCCATGTAATACCACCCATGGAGCCATTGTTTGCACTTGTAGAAAGAATAAGATGCGATTGCACATTGCTACCAGCTGGTGCTGTATTTTTTAATTCTAAAATTTTATTTGTACCGCCGTGGCCGTAGGCAGATGCTGCTGTTGATGTACCAATGCCCACATCGCCAGAGCCCTGTATGCGTAACAATTCGTTTGAGGTAGTTGCAGATGTGCCTGTATAAAAAATATGATTAGAAGAAACCTGATCTACCTGGTAACGGAGAGTTGCACTATTAATGCCAAAACCGTAATATTGATGATCGTTATCCACTGTTTGATACAATTCTATTTTTCGGTTTGCTCCTGTATTGGCAAATTGTATTTTATTAGGTACTGTTAAATAATCATTAATAATGGACATTGCTTTTACTCTTCCAAATTTATTGGCAGGGCCAGAGCCATTAGTATAAAAATCTAACCGGCCATTAAACCCAAAGCCACCGCCATTATCGGCAGACTCTATAAACCCTGGCCGCCACTCAAAAGCCGAACTTTTATCGCTGATAAAAGATAACCTTGTGGGGCCAAAAACACCGCTGAAACCAGCACTTATTCTTAAATCTGTAGTATCCGTTGCCACGGTTGTTCCTACTACTTCTAACCTGCTTGCAGGGCTTGTTGTACCAATACCAACCTTTACGGCATCTGCTCCTGTACCACCTAATACCAAACTATTACTAGTAGCTACTTTTGCATTGTAGCCAATAGCGGTAGCATTAGTAAGGTTACCAGCAGTAACATCTGCACCAAAGCCAAAGGCTGTATTATTACTACCTGTATTATTTACAAACAAGGCTCTTCTTCCTATACCTGTATTTCCATTGCCTGTAATAAGATTATTAACTGCTTCGGAGCCAATTGCCGTATTATCATCTCCGGTACCAGCAAATATGGCATTTAAGCCCATAACAGTATTATTGTTACCAGTAGTATTCAATACCATTGCGCCGGTTCCATTGGCCGTATTGCCTGCACCTGTTGTATTACTCATTAATGCATTTGAACCTGTTGCTGTATTATAAAAACCTGTTGTATTTGCATACAATGTTCTGGAGCCTACACCAGTATTTTGTGTACCATGTACACCTAATGTTGCTCCCAGACTATTATTATACAAAGCACTATCACCAATGGCTACTATATTAGTCCGTCTATTAAAAGATAAAGCACTATTGCCAATTGCAATACTACTGCTGCTATTGCCACTGTTTGCCATAGCACTATTACCAATCGCTATGTTTTTATGCAGATTAGAGGCGCCTAACAAGGCTTGATGACCAATGGCTATATTAAGTGAATCTGTGCTAAAACCAAATGCCATTGTTTGATACCCAATTGCTGTATTTTTTTTACCATATTGAAAACCCATAGAAAAAACCCCTATAGCTGTATTTTCACTACCGGTAGAATTATTCCGTAAAGCCCCTGCACCGTTTACAGTATTGGCATTACCTGATGTATTAGAATATAATGCATCAATACCGATTGCAGTATTTGAAGAGCCAGTTGTATTTGAAAAAAGTGTTTTTGAGCCAATCGCTGTATTATTTATTGCTTCAAAGTTCTGTGTAGCCCCAACACTATTATTAAACAAAGCACTATCGCCAATGGCAACTAAATTGCTGCGGTCATTATTACGAAATAACGATTTACTACCAATAGCAATATTGCTGTATCCTGTTTTATTATCTTGTAAACTATTATTACCAACAGCAACATTATCGTTGCCACTTAAATTACTAAACAACGAAAAATAACCTACCGAAATATTATTACTTCCGCTAGTATCTTGATACAATGCCTGTACACCAATGGCAGTATTTTGGCTACCAGTTTTATTTTCTAACATGGTATAAGCACCAATGGCAGTATTATTATTCGCTATTGTATTGTTTTGTAATGTTTGAAAACCCAGGGCTGTATTATAATCTCCTGTGGCATTGTAGCTCATGGCTAAGTGCCCAATACCAGTGTTCGATCTTCCTAATGTGTTTGTAGATAACACTCCTGAACCCATGCCCACATTAAAAGAACC
>JANNWD010000034.1:0-2817 GCA_031408315.1 Bacteroidota bacterium | reverse complement strand
AAAAAACTGTCTGTAAAAAGGCAGTTTTTTTGTTAAATTTAGTTTAGTTATAAAACAAAATTTTATATTGCATCTATATTCCAAAACGTACAAAACATGAAAAAATTATTAATTACTTTTATTTTAATCCTTACAGTAAATTTTATTTTTGCACAAACATCTTCAATTGTATTAGATAAAATTGCAGCAAATAATTTTCCAGAAAAAATTTATGTACAATACGATAAACCTAGTTACTTTATAGGAGAAACCATTTGGTACAAAATTTATATTACACATAACGATACTCCATCTACCAAAACAACGGTAGTAAGTATTGAACTATTAAACGATAGTGGTAAAATTATAGAAAAGAAAATATTACCTGTATCAATGGGGGCTGCAAGTGGTAATTTTAGCATTAATAAAAATTATAAAGGAGGTACTTTTACAATAAAAGTATTTACCGAAAAACATGTATTACTTAACAATGAAGATGTTTATTTGCAACCAATAAATATTTATGGTAATGCTAATGAATTGGAAGCCATGTTACCAAAAGATGAAATAGCATTTGTCTACTTTTTACCTGAGGGAGGCAATATTGTTAATGGAATAAAAAACATGATAGCTTTTAAATGTAGTAATAAATATGGAGTGCCTTTAACTATTGAAGGAGAAGTGAAAGATAGTAAGGGAGAAGTAGTAACTAGATTTAAAGATATGCATGATGGAATGGGATTGTTTGGCTTTTTTCCTCAAGTTGGCGAAAAGTATTACGCTGAATGTATTATTGATAAAACGACGAAAAAAAGAGTTGATTTGCCACAAAGTTTAGGCCAAGGGATTACACTACAAGTAAACAAAGTAGATGAAAAAACCATTTTTACAATTGATGCTTCTGTAATTACTATTCCAGCTTTACAACCTAGCAATTTAGTTGGTGTGCAAAATGATAACATAATTTTTACAGTGCCGTTGCAACTTAGTGCAGACAAAACTGTACAAGGTGCTTTACCATTTGATAAAATTCCAAGTGGTGTATTGCAATTAACAGTATTAAATGCCCAAAATCAACCATTAGCCGAACGCTTAGTTTTTATAAACAATGATGATTATAAAACGCCTGTGGATTTTAAAACGGATGTTGTTAATTTAGGAGCAAGACAAAAAAACACTTTTTCTTTAAATATATTAGATACCATGCTGGGTACTTATGCAGTAGCAATTACCGAAGTAATTGGAGACCCCAATAAAGCCGATAATATTGTAGCAAGGCTTTTACTTACCGAAAGTTTAAAAGGATACATACATAACCCAACCTACTATTTTGAGAGTAATGATAAACTGCGTAATTTTTATTTAGATTTAGTAATGCTTACAAATGGATGGAGACGTTACAGTTGGAAAAATGCAAATAGCTATACCAAAAATGAATTAACCCTAAATAGCGATAACTATATTACTTTTAGAGCAAAAGCACTTGGGCTACAAAATAATTTACCCCTTAAAAATAAAGCCATACAGGTACAGTTGAAAACAAGGGATAAAGATGAAGATATATATATACTTAACACCGATAGTAGTGGAATTTTTAGTTTGCCGGGAATGATTTATGAAGATAGTTTACAAATGAGTGTAAAAGGAAAATCAAAAAATAATTATAATGTAGCCGTACAAATTTTATCAAAATCACTTACAGAGCAATTTAAGTTTTTAAAAACGCCTGTTTATTTTTCTTTATTTCCAGAGCAAAAGCAAAATAGTTTAGCCTTTGTTCGTAACAATTTTTTAAAAACATACCGAGATCCAAAAGAAATAGAATTAGAAGCAATACAAATTAAAGCGAAAACGAAAAGTGAAAAAGATAAATTTATAGATAAATATGTTACGGGGCGTTTAGGTGTTTATGGAACAGAATTGGATTTAATTGCCAACCCGGTAAACTCTGGATTAAATATATTAGAGCATATTAAAAGTAGAATGATGGGGGTAAGGGTTTCGGGTACACCAGGTAATTATTTTATTAATTACAGAGGGTTAAGAACAATTGGTGGGGAAACACCTATGGCTATTTTTTTAGATAATTTTCAGGTAGAAGCAAACGATTTAGTTACCGTAAGAGCCGCAGACGTAGCATTGGTAACTGTGCATAATACATCTATTAATGGCCCCGGTGGTGCACTAGCAATTTATACTAAAAGAGATAATTTTGGAAATAAACTACAATCCTCAAACGATTTATTCTTTGCCTATGAGGGATTCTCTGTTACCAAAGAATTTTTCTCTCCAGATTATTCTAAACCGCAAGATGCTAAAGTAGTAGAAGATAAAAGAATTACCTTGTATTGGAATCCTTACTTAAACACAACATCTTCAAAAAATAATTTTTCTTTCTCTTTTTATAATAATGATGTTGCAAAAAAAATAAAAGTAACTATTGAGGGAATGCAAAAAGATGGTAAGCTTTTACATTTTGAAAAAATTATAGAGTAGCAGATAGTTAATTTAACACTAAGTAAATCTTTTTACCAACACATACCCAAGTACACAAAGTAATAGTAATAAAATAATGGTGAAATAAACCCAAGGCTCATCTTTAAGTTTGCGTTTTTCTTTACGGGCTTTCTTTTTTTGTAGTTTTTTTTGTAAATCGTAATTTAATTGCTCAATGTAGTTAGATAAGTTTTTTTTATCGCTAAAATTACTTAGTCCTTCCACAGCATCGTTTACAAAAGGGTCATTAGCCATTTGCTTTTCTACCTCATGTGCATCGGCAGTTGGCAATTGCTTATTCAAATAGTCCAATAATTTTTCTTGTTCTATTTCTTTATTTAA
>JANNWD010000033.1:0-3294 GCA_031408315.1 Bacteroidota bacterium | reverse complement strand
TACTACGTGGAATAATGCCATAATGCAATACCCCTTCATCAGCAAAACTAAGTTTTAAATTAGCTGCTTTTATGGGGTCAATATCACCAATTAAATCGGCTACACTTACATCTGGGGTAGCTAGTTTTTCGCCATAGCGTTGGCTTTTGTGTAACCATGCTATGGGTGTAGCATCGCCTTTGGTTTCAATTAAATCTCTTGCATATTTATAAATAGGTTGCAATGGATCATCATTAATTTCACTGCCTTCTACTACTGGAATATATTCATCTAGCAACTCAATCATTTGCCTTGCCATTCTTGTTTTGGCTTGGCCACGTAAGCCTAAAAACAAAATATTGTGTTGCGATAGTAAAGCCCTTTCTGTATCAGGAATTACAGAATCCTCATAACCTAAAATACCAGGAAAAGGATTTTCTTTGGCTTGTATTTTTTTAATAAGATTTTCTCTTATTTCTTGCTTGATGGTTTTAGAGGTGTAACCACTTTTTTTTAATTCACCTAATGTTTTGGAGTTGTTCATTTTCTTATGTTCTAAATTTGTTCTATTAAATTAAATTAGTTTAATTATTTTTCTTTGTTAAAGTCAGTTGTGTGCATTAAAAGGAAAGATGTATTCCTAGGCTCCCCTTTAGGGGACAGGTGTTTTAATACACCGTCTTCCTCCTCCCTCTCTCAAAATCTTTAAATATAAAACTGCCTAATTTTTCTAACCCTGCAAAATAAGCTTTACCATTATTTGTTTCGGTAAACTCTTGTACAAATTTTTGTAGGTAAGGGTCGGTGGCAATCATAAAAGTGGTAATAGGTATTTTTACTTTTTTGCATTGTGTTGCTAAACTAAGGCAACGACTTAAAATTTTTCTATCTATACCAAAACTATTTTTATAGTAACGATTACCTTGTTTTAAGCAGGTAGGCTTACCATCTGTTATCATAAAAATTTGTTTATTAGGATTGCGACGACGGCGTAAAATATCCATTGCTAACTCAAGCCCAGCAACGGTATTGGTATGGTAAGGGCCAACTTGCAGGTAAGGCAAATCTTTAATTTCTATTTGCCAAGCATCGTTACCAAACACAATTATATCTAAGGTGTCTTTAGGATATTTTGTTTTAATTAATTCACTTAATGCCATCGCCACTTTTTTGGCAGGGGTAATTCTATCTTCGCCATACAATATCATGCTATGGCTAATATCAATCATTAGTACGGTGCTAGTTTGTGCTTTAAAATCAGTTTCTCTTATTTCTAAATCATCTTCTACCATTTTAAAACTATCAACCCCATGGTTTATTTGTGCATTACGAATACTGTTGGTAAAATCTATTTGCTCCATAGTATCGCCAAATTGAAAGGGCCGAGTTTCTGGATTAATTTCATCGCCGCCGCCGGGCTTAAACGTATGGTGGTTGCCTTGCTTTGATTTCTTTAGTTTACCAAAAATTTCCTCTAAACTTTTTTTACGAATACTTTGTTCCGTTTTTGGAGTAATTCTTATTTCGCCTTTTTCCTTGCCATCATCAATGTAGCCTTTTTGTTTTAAGTCTTCTAAAAAATCGCCAATACCATAATCATCAGTTGTTAATTTATATTCTTTATCTAGCTCATTTAACCATTGCATAGCTTCGTTAAAATCACCATTGGTGTAGGTGAGTAGTTGTAAAAACAAATCTAGCAATTTCTCAAAAGGAGACTTACTATTTTCATTTGGATTATATTTTGAAAAACTGAATGCTTTCATTTTGGATGTTTGATTTTTTGATGTTCGATTGTTGAATTTTCTTTGGCTGCCTTACTCTACTTTGGTAATTCAATAGTTGATATGTTTAAATGTATTTTATGGATTAAAACCTTCAACGCCTACTAAGTTACAAAACAATTATTTACTGTATTAAGTTTGATTGTTAAATAAAAAAACCTCTCAACTTTATTGCTGAGAGGTTTTATATGTTAAACCGGTTATTCTATTAAGAATTACTTTATGGAGTGTTTTTTCCCTTAGGTAAAACTTGGGGGTTATTGTTAATTGGCTTAGGATTTTCAACTAGTGGTACCAACGCATTTTTACCATACTGCATATCTATTTGTTGCATGCCTTTTAGTAAACGCTGTACATCATCCATTTCACCACTCATTTGGTCTTGTAAACGTTCTGGCAAACTGCTTATGTAAGCCACTTGTTGTTCTAAATCTTTTTTAACACTCTTACTTATTTTATTTGCCAATACAGAGTCTTCTGCTTTATGTGCAGCAATTAACATTTGTAATGAATATTGATTGTGCATTTGATTACGACCTACCATTCCGTAGGGGAAGTTTTCTTCCAACATCATTTTATCGCATTTGTTCAGCATTTTTTTAGCATCTTCTTTACGACCATTATCTGCTAAATTACTTGCAGCTTGTGCATACGCCAAACGAATACTATTTAGGTGTCTTCTATTTTCTTCATCGTAATAAACACCAGGTTTATCGGCACCGCCAAATACAAATTTGTTCATCATTTTATCAAACACCCAGTCTCTATTTACGTCAGCATTTTTTACAGGTACTAAGCGGTAGCTTAATCCATCTTGCCTAATGTATTGTTGTAAACCAACACCAGCACCATCTGGGCTTGTAAAGTAAATAGGGCGTTTCCATTTATTGGCAGCAATAATATTTAAAACTGCAGCATCGTTTTTAAATATCATGTTTTTAGGTAGTTCAAAATCTAGTCTACTTAAAACGCTATCTGTAGCATTTACTGTTCCGTTTTGCTTTACCACATTTACATCTACTGGTATAAATACTTTTTTTGTTGGGAAGATGTTTAACATACTTCCATCTCTACCTTGTTCCATTTTATTTGGGTCGTCGCTACCTGCCCAATCTTTCATCATGGTGTATAAATCCATTGGCTGGCTTGGGTCAACACCAGGCTTGGGAGCATTATAAATTACATCTCTTGTAGCACCTTCAATTTGCTCTGCAGTCCAAATAGGATCAATGGGAGCACTCTCGTTCACTTTCTTACGCAATTGATTAATGTACCAATCGGTACCTAATAAACTGCTGTTAATTACTCTAACATCTCTACGTATGCCTTCAACCTCTTGTGCATACCAAAGAGGATAAGTATCATTATCGCCAAAGGTTATTAAAATGGCATTTTTATCACAACTTTCTAAGTAATCAATAGCTAAATCTTTTGCCATTGTTTTTTTACTTCTATCATGGTCGTCCCACTCTTGGTTTGCCATAATAACGGGTACGGCTAACGTACACAAAGCTGCGGCTGCAATATTTGC
>JANNWD010000032.1:0-6096 GCA_031408315.1 Bacteroidota bacterium | reverse complement strand
TGAATTGGGTTTGGTTTGGTAATGCTGGAATTTATGCAGCAAATGGTGGAGTAAAAACAGCAAAAGGTTCCTTAATGGAAAAATATGGTGTTAATTTAAAAATGCTTACGAACAACTCGGTAAGTGATATGAAAAGAGAGCAATTGGCATTTATTAAAGACTATGCCGCTGGTAATAAAAACCCAACAACAGGTGTACATTTTGTGACACTTATGGGAGATGGTTTTCCTGCATATTTAAGTGCAATGAACGAACAAATTACCAAAGCTTATGGTAAAGAATATAATTTAAAAACTATAGGTATTGTTGGTTTTAGTATGGGAGAAGATTGTGTAATGGGACCACAAGAATGGAAAACTAATCCACAATCAATGAAAGGAAGTGTAGTAAGTGCTGTAATTGGTGATGGCGACTGGGCTTTGCATGTACGTTATGCAGCAGATAATAACGTAAAAGTAAATCCAGACCCAGGAACCTATGATGCCGAAGCCATAAATTTTGTACCAGCACCTGATGATGATTTTTTAAAAGCTGCAGATGAAGTTATTGCAAAAAGAAGTGTAACCTTAAAAGTAAAAGACGCTAATGGAAAACTTACTGGCAAAAACATCGACCGTAAAATTGATGGCGCTGCAACTTGGTTCCCTGGCGATAGAAATATTGTAAAAAATACACAGTTACAAAAAATTATTTCTACCAAACAATATCCTAACCAAATGGCAACAGTTGTTGTTGGTTGCGATAAATGGATGAAAGAAAATAGTAAAACGGTAACCGATTTTTTAAATGCATCATTAACCGCTACCAATCAAGTAAAACAGCATGATGCTTGGTTTAAATACGCTTGCGATTTATCGCCAAAAGTATTTTGTGCATCGGCAAACGATTGTAGCGAAACTTCGGCCGATTGGTACAAATATGCAGTACCAGGTGGCAGTACAATGGCAAATAGTACCGGCAATCAAATAGCAGTAGGTGGTACACAAATGGCCAACCTTGCCGATAACAAAAAGTATTTTGGCATAGGAGGTGGAAATAATATTTACAAATCGGTTTATACTTATTTTAGCAGTGTACTTAAAGACTTAAACCCTGCTGGGTTTATGGATAATGTAAAAGGATTAACACCTTATGATGATGCTGTTGATTTACAATACATGGCTCAAGTAGGCGTAGAGGCTGGTAAAACAGAAAAAACAGATTATAGTCAAAATAAAGGCGAAGTATTTGCCAACCGCAGTTGGAAAATAGAATTTGCAAGTGGTAGTGATAGAATTACACCACAAGGCGAAACAGAATTGCAAAAACTATTTGATGCATTAAACATTGCCGAAAAAGCAAAAGTGAGTATTGTAGGGCATACAGATAACACAGGCAATGCCAATGCTAATTCAGATTTATCGTTTAAAAGAGCAAAAGCAGTAAAGCAATGGTTGATGAAAAAATCGGGTAGCAATTTCCCTAGCGAACGTTTTAGTGTTGATGGTAAAGGCCAGGCAGAGCCACTTGCTGATAATACAACCGAAGCAGGTAAAGCGCAAAACAGAAGAGTACAAATTTCATTCTCTGAATAAATAAAAATGCTAAAAAAACTATTTACTCCTTTTAGTTATGTAGATAAAAAAACACTTACCATGGTAGGTGTTTTTCAATTATCATTACTTCTTTTGGCATGGATTTTTTTAGTGCCAGAAAAAACACTATTTCCACATTTTGGCGAAGTGGTAGATGGGTGGAAACAACTTTGGAACAACGGTTTTTTTTATGAAATTTTAGCTAGTTTAAAATTGTGTTTAATAGCCACCGTTATAAGCGTTATTTTTTCATCTATAATTGCTTACGCTACTACCATTCCGTTTTTTAAACCAATAGGTATCTTTTTTACCAAGTTAAGATACAATCCTATACAAGGTTTTACGCTTTTTCTTACACAAATATCTGGCGGTGGCAGAAACTTGCAGATTACGTTATTAGTTATTTTTATGTCGTTTTATTTTATTGATTCTTTAATTGTAATGATTAAAAGCATTCCCGAAGAAGATATTATAAGACGTAAGGCACAAAAAATGAGTAATTGGAAAGTACTTTGGAAAGTAGTAATACAAGACAGGCTTGATTATTTATTTGAAATTGTACGCCAAAATTTAAGTATAACATTTATGATGCTAGTATCGGTAGAGGCTATGAACAAAGCTGCCGGGGGAATGGGGGCAATTTTAAACGATACCAACAGAGCATTAAATTTTCCTAAAATATTTGCTATACAAATAACTGTTTTAATTGTAGGTGTTTTAATAGATGCTGCATTACGATTTATAATAAACCAATTTCCGGCAAACAGAAATAAAAAATAATGGAAACAGCAAAATATACATTAGCTGAAGATTTAGTAATTGTAGAAGACATAAGCGTTGCCTACGGTAATAAAATAATTATAAGAGATATTGGAACAGACCAAATACCCTTTGTAATAAAAGATGTACAAAGAGTTAATATGCACCAAGGGCAAACAGTGGCAGTGTTGGGTAGAAGTGGAAGAGGTAAATCAACTTTTTTTAAAGCCTTAACAGGCATTGTAAATCCTGTAAAAGGAAGCATTAAAATACCCGATGATAAAAAACCTGGAAATTACAGAAATGTAAAAGAAGGTGATGTAGGCTTCGTACAACAAAACTTTCCACTATCCCGTAACCAAACAGTTTTTCAAATGTTGAAAGATGCTATTGAGCAAGGGAATACACCATCGTCTCAACATAGCGATATTATAAATGAACAGTTAGAAAAATGGGGATTAATTGAACAAAAAAACTTAGCCACTAATCAATTATCTGGTGGCCAAAAACAACGAGTTGCCATTATTGAACAATTACTTTGCTCACATCATTTTATGATTTTTGATGAACCATTTTCTGGTCTTGATGTATGTAATATTGAAGATGTAAAAGATAGTTTTAAAAAAATTACGACAAGCAACGAAATAAATACAATTATTTTTAGTACACATGATATTGAGTTGGCAGTTGAACTTGCAGATGTTATTTATATTATGGGTTATGTACAAAATACGGCTGGGCAATTTGAACCAGGCGGTACTTTGGTTGGCTGTTATGATCTTAAAAAACTTAACCTTGCTTGGACAAATTATAGCAACGAACATAAAGAATTGGTTGATATGATTAAAAAGCAGTTTGCTGTATCGTAGAATTTATCGTTCAGTTATATCCCAAAACTAATTTTCAAACATTTATTTTGTATAATTGTTATTAAATGTTGTTGCCTTAAATTTGCATTAACAATAACCACACTGCAATATGACTTTTAAACAATTATTTACATCTTCTATAGGTAAAAAATTAACAATGGGGCTTACAGGCCTTTTTTTGGTTACTTTTTTAATTATACATGCAGGCGTAAACTCCTGCATTTTTGTTAACGATAGCGGCGAAACGTTTAATGCCGCTGCACACTTTATGAGCCACAATTGGGTAATACGGGTAATGGAAATTGGTTTGTTTGTGGGTTTGTTATCACACATTATTCAAGGCTTATTGTTATGGAAGCAAAATAGCAGTGCAAGGCCTACAAAATATGCTATGAGTGCCGCTAACGAAAATAGTAAATGGTATAGCCGTAGCATGGGTTTGTTGGGTAGCCTTTTGTTGCTTTTTTTAGTAATACATATTAGTAAGTTTTTTTGGGATACTAAAGTAGCCTTATATGCCAGTGGCGGTGCAAACGATGCCAGCCATAATTTATATTACGAAATGAAAGAGGAGTTTCAAAAATGGTGGGTAGTGTTAATTTATAGCCTTGGTGTAATATCGTTGTTTTGGCATTTGTTACACGGTTTTCAAAGTGCTTTTCAAACATTGGGCGTTAATCATAAAAGATATACACCAATAATAAAAACAATTGGAGTGGGTTATACGTTTATTATATGTTTACTGTTTTTATTGATGCCGCTTGCGTTTTATTTTGGATGGATAGAATAAAAGACCAAGCCCTTATATTTCCCTTGACCGAGGGAGAAAATTAGAAAGATTGAGAAGATGATTGAAAATAGATTGATTAGACAAAAGACTAAAACAAAAAGCAGGGAGTTTGAGTTAGTTGCTTAATAAAGATATAAAGTACAAGAGTGCGACGCCAATGAAGATGAGTAAAGAAATAATGCTTGGACAATAAAAAACCATAAATCAAACATCAAAAAATCATACATCAAATGTCTTTAAATTCTAAAATACCAGCTGGCCCAATTAACGAAAAGTGGAACGATTATAAAGGGCATGTAAAATTGGTTAACCCAGCTAATAAACGCAAGTTAGAAATTATTGTAGTAGGTACAGGTTTGGCTGGTGCAAGTGCTGCAGCGGCTTTGGGAGAAATGGGCTATAAGGTAAAAGCATTTTGTTTTCAAGATAGCCCACGTAGGGCACACAGCATTGCAGCACAAGGCGGTATTAATGCAGCCAAAAATTATCAGAACGATGGGGATAGTGTTTTTCGTTTATTTTATGATACAGTTAAAGGTGGAGATTATAGAGCAAGGGAGGCCAATGTGCATCGTTTAGCAGAAGTTAGTAGTGCAATTATTGATCAATGTGTTGCACAAGGTGTTCCTTTTGCAAGAGAGTATGGTGGATTATTAAGCAACAGAAGTTTTGGTGGAACGCAAGTGCAACGTACATTTTATGCAGCAGGGCAAACTGGTCAGCAACTTTTATTAGGTGCTTACAGTGCCTTAGAAAGGCAAGTAGCATTAGGAAATGTAACACAATACAGCCGCCACGAAATGCTAGATGTTGTAATGATAGATGATAAAGCAAGGGGAATAATTGCTCGTAATTTAGTAACAGGAGAATTGGAACGCCATTTCGGCCATGCGGTACTGTTATGTACTGGCGGATATGGAAATGTTTTTTATTTAAGCACCAATGCAATGGGTAGTAATGTTACCGCAGCTTGGAAGGCTCATAAACAAGGAGCACATTTTGGAAACCCATGTTTTACACAAATTCATCCAACCTGTATTCCAGTAAGTGGCGATCATCAAAGTAAGCTTACCTTAATGAGTGAATCGTTAAGAAACGATGGACGAATTTGGGTGCCTAAACAATTAAATGATAACCGTAAAGCAGTAGATATACCAGAGGAAGAAAGAGATTATTATTTAGAAAGACGCTACCCAGCCTTTGGAAATTTAGTGCCAAGAGATGTGGCTAGTAGAGCGGCGAAAGAAAGATGTGATGCTGGATACGGCGTAGGTACTACAAAAATGGCGGTGTATTTAGATTATGCCGATGCTATAAAACGTTACGGAAAAATTGAGGCTGGTAAAAAAGGAAATACTTCGGCAACAGAAGCCGAAATAATTGCATTGGGTAAAGATGTGGTTAAAGAAAAGTATGGCAATTTGTTTGAGATGTATGAAAAAATTACTGGTGAAAATCCGTACGATATGCCAATGCGTATTTACCCAGCTGTACATTATGTAATGGGTGGATTGTGGGTAGACTATGAGTTGCAAACGTCTATAAAAGGGTTGTATGCATTGGGAGAAGCAAACTTTAGCGATCATGGTGCAAATAGGTTAGGAGCAAGTGCTTTAATGCAAGGCTTGGCAGATGGATATTTTGTAATTCCATATACTTTGGGTAGTTATTTGGCAGATGATATTGCTACAAAATCTATTGCTACAGATCATCCTGCATTCATTGATGCAGAGAAAAAAGTGGGTGATAGAATAAATACCTTGATAAACATTAAGGGTACAAAAACAGTAGAAAGTTTTCATAAACGCTTGGGTAAAATAATGTGGGATAAATGTGGCATGGCTCGTAATGCACAAGGTTTGCAAGAAGCAATTACCGAAATACAAGCATTGAAAAAAGAATTTTGGAGTGATGTAAGAATACCTGGTGAGATTGCAGAAATGAATCCAGAATTAGATAAAGCTGGAAGAGTAGCCGATTTTATTGAGCTTGGAGAGTTGATGTGTAAAGATGCTTTAAACCGCAATGAAAGCTGCGGCGGACACTTTAGAGAAGAAAGCCAAACAGAAGACGGGGAAGCAAAACGAGATGATGTAAACTATGC
>JANNWD010000031.1:0-2471 GCA_031408315.1 Bacteroidota bacterium | reverse complement strand
TATTTGCACATTTTTTTCTTCTCAACTTACTTACGCACAAGTCTCTGGCAATGTTTTTAGAGACTTTAATGCAAATGGCACTAAAGATGCCACAACAACAAATACCGAGACTTTTTTAGCAGGTGTTGTTGTAAAAGCTTTCAATGCTTCCGATGCTCCACTTACAGTTGCTTATGGTGGCGGTGGTTCATCTACCAATGTAGCTTTAGGTACTTATACAGTTACTGGTGGCACACTAGGTCAAATTCGTTTAGAATTTATAATGCCTGCTAACGATGTGTATGCTACTAATGGTGCTGCAGGCGGAACAACAGTAATGTTTCCCACTGGAGCTACGCAAAATTTAGCAGTCAACATTAATGGCGAATATGTGCAAGCCGATCCTAGTGTACTTACCACTAATTTTTTCAGTCAAAACTCAGGTGCTACGCCTAACGCTTCTCATTTTAGAGCACCATTAAGTTATACTAATGATCCAGATGGCAATATATCAGGAACTACTACTGGTAATGGTACTACTCCTTTTGGTGTTGTTACCTACACACCTGTTCGTCCTAGTCCTATTACAGTAGCCACACATGCCGCACTAGGTAGTACTTGGGGAGTTGCTTATGATAGAAGAACAAAGAAATTATACTCTAGTGCTTACGTAAAAAGAGGTGTACGTTTAGGCGGTACAGTTACAGAAAGTACAGGGGCAATATTTGTTACTACAGATGCTATTACACCCGTTGCCCCTTCATTGTATATTGATTTAAATACAGTTTTTGGTGCTAACACGGCAGGTGTAAATCCACACCCATTTTCTTCAACTACTTGGGCAAGTGATTTAAATACTATTACACCTGTAGGCAAAGTAGGTTTAGGCGATATTGATATAAGTAAAGATGGGAGGTTTTTATATGTAGTCAATTTAGCAGATAGAAATTTGTATGTAATACCAACTAGTGGTGCTTTAAATACAACTACAATCGTACGTTACCCTATACCTACTACAGGGCTTCCTGTAGTTACAGATGCTGCTGGTACAGCAGGTACAGCGGTAGCAGCAGATATACGCCCCTTTGGATTAGGAATAGATAGAAATGGGGATTTGTTTGTAGGTGCTGTTAATTCTTGTGAGTCTATCTCTTCTGGTGCAGAAGCTGTAACAAATAATGCTTCGTTTCAAATGAGAATGTATGTATGGAGGTTTGTAGCAGGCACATTTACACTTGTTTTAAATAATACATTACGCTACAATAGAGATAATAAAACTGGATACACTACTTTCGACGACGGTGGCAATACAACTTATTCAACCGATTGGGAACCTTGGAGTAATACGGATGCCTTTAGTAACCAACAAGCCATGCTTACTAATATTACTTTTTTTGATGATAAAATGGTATTAGGCTTTAGAGATAGAGGGGGAGATCAAGCATACAGCCCCGGTAGTGATGGAGGTTTCCTTTCTTCAGGAGATACATATATTGCTGCACCTAGTGGAGCTAATTATGTATTGGAAAGTGCTGGTGGTGTCACTGGTCTTTTTTCTACAAGAACAACTAATAATGAAGGCCCAGGTGGTGGAGAATTTTTTGAAGATACACAAGGCGACTACATAAATAATTCTGGAATTGGTGGTATTTACTACCTACCTGGCTACGGATTGGTTAGCACTACAACAGATGCCGTGGTAAGGAGAAGTAATGGTACATTTTTGGAAAATGCTGGGGCAGCAGGTGTCCAAGTATACAATATAACGAACGGAAATTATAAAAGCGGATACGATTTTTATTATGGTAACCTAGCTGGTTCTTTTGCAAAAGCATCTGGTTTGGGAGATTTAGAAATTCTAGTAGATGTAGCACCTATCGAAATAGGCAATAGAGTATGGAACGATGCAAATAATGATGGCATACAAGAACCTGGCGAAGCAGGAATAAATAATGTTACACTAGAATTATTTGCCGATTTTAATAATGATGGTATCCCTGATGGAGCTGCTTTGGCGACTACCACCACAAATGTATTAGGTGAGTGGTATTTCAATAATAGTAACATAACCGATGGTGACCCAAATACGGCAGGCAATCAAGTTGGTTTAAAACCTAATTCAGGTTATATAGTACGTCCTGCGGCATCTTCTTGGGCAAGTGGTGCAGGAGTTGGTTCATTGGCTGGTTTACAACTTACTAAAACGGATAAAATTGGTAACGGCACATTAGATTTGAGTGATAATGATGCAAGTCTAACAACTGGAGTAAATCCCATACCGCAGATAAGAATAGTTGCAGGTGATTATGGTCAGAATAATCATTCTTATGATTTAGGCTTTAATCCTTTAGCTAGTATCGGCGATAAAGTATTTCGTGACGATGATAAGGATGGCATCCAAGATTTAGGAGAACCAGGTGTAGCCGGCGTAACGGTAACCTTGTACCAAAATGGCCCAGATGGCATCCCAGGCACAGCAGACGATGTTGTGG
>JANNWD010000030.1:0-1751 GCA_031408315.1 Bacteroidota bacterium | reverse complement strand
CCGCCTCGCGATCGAGATCGCGCAATCTGTTCCTTCTAATACATCTGCCTACAGTTCCGCCCAAAGTTTCATTCAACAATGGCAACAACAGCTTAACCCTACTCCCACCCCCACAGAATCGCCAGCAACTGATGATAATGGATTGTTGAATTAGGGAATAGGGAATAGGGAATAGGGAATAGGGAATAGTGGATAGTGGATAGTGGATAGTGGATAGTGGATAGTAAGTAGGTTTTGGAAGCAATTGTTTGTACTCCCAGTCTCCCAGTCCCCCCGTCCCCCCGTCCCCTATTCCCCCACTCCTCATGGAAATCCTCCGCATTCCCGTTCTTTCAGACAACTATATCTTTATACTGCTCGACTTAGAGCGCAAGATTGCCGCAGTTGTCGATCCTGCTGAAGCTGCGCCAGTACTTGCCACATTACGCCGCCATCAAGTTGAATTGGTAGCAATTTTTAACACCCACCATCATGGCGATCATGTGGGTGGTAATCAAGAATTAATCGCCGCTTATCCCGACGTGCGGGTGTATGGCGGTGCTGAAGATCGGGGTCGTATTCCCGGACAACAGGTATACTTAACCGATGGCGATCGGGTAGAATTTGGCAGTCGTACTGGTGAAGTATTCTTTATCCCCGGACATACTCGCGCCCACATTGCCTATTATTTCCCGCCAGTCGAGAGCGATGTTCCTGGCGAACTATTCTGCGGGGATACAATTTTTGCTGGCGGCTGTGGGCGGCTGTTTGAGGGCACTCCAGCCCAAATGGTCGGTTCGATGACCAAATTGCGTCAGTTGCCCGATAATACCCGAATTTGGTGCGCTCACGAGTACACCCTGAGCAATCTTAAATTTGCAGTTACTGTCGATCCTGAGAATCAGGAACTCCAGCAGCGACTAGTCGATGTTACCGCCGCCCGTCAGCAGCTAATTCCTACTGTCCCGACATCTTTAGGCGTTGAGAAGCGAACTAATCCCTTTCTCCGCTGGGACATTGCCGCTCTCCAAGCCAGTGTTGCTAGTAATGATGCGATCGAGACTTTTGCCCGAATTCGCGGTCGTAAAGACCAATTTTAAGCATTAATTCCAACTGTAGAAATTCGTGTGTTGCTGCGTAGATCTTTACCCCACCCCAGCCCTCCCCTTATAAGGGGGGTAAGTCCACTGATAAAGAAGTCTAGCCGACAAGTCGGTATGCGGGAGGTTTGGACTAGAAAGAAATAAACTGTGAGGATCGATCGGTTATCGGCTAAAATTAGGAACGTTTAGCGTGTGTTGTGAGGTAGCGTCGATGAAATTTGGCATTCGGCAGGTTGGAGTTGTGTGCAGTGCGATAGCGATTGGTTTTTTAATGACAAGCTGTAAAACTGGGAAAGTCGCTCAATGTGCTGACATGATTCAAGTTATCAATCAGACAGTAATCGATACCAAGACTAATACTGAATCTGGCACCGCGCTGAATGTGGGGATTGTCGAAAAACTAGTTACTGTTTTTGATAAAGCTGCAAAAGACATGAATTCTGTCAATGTTAGCGATGAAAAGCTCAAGACTTATAAAAGTCAGTTTTTGTCGATGTATCAAGGCGGGATGGAAATTAATAAACAATTGATGGTAAGTCTCCAAGAGCGCAAATCGACGAAGGTGCATGAAGGATTGCGAAAATCTAACAATATTTTCAGTCCCGAACGAGATCTGGCGACTGGACTTACTCAATATTGCAAAGCACCGGAGAAATAAGACGGGGGGAC
>JANNWD010000029.1:0-36733 GCA_031408315.1 Bacteroidota bacterium | reverse complement strand
ACCAGCTGCAATTCCAGAATATTCTATTCCAACACCCGAAATACCTAATTCAAATTGCCTGGTAATTTTTAAAATCCCATCAGGTTTTGGTTCTTTAAATTTAAGTAATAAAGGTTTTTCCGCATCCGATAATGAGTATGGTATTACTGCCAACAGTACTAACAAAAGCCCCACTATGAGTACATCACTTGGCACAAGTGGCAGCAGGGTTAGTGAGCCAGGTTTAAATAAAGACCCATACACAAACACATCTAACGGAAACACTGAGCCTGTATTGGGCACACCTGATGATGATGAACTAACTCCATTGCCAAAAAATACTAAGAATGCTAAAGTTGATGATGATGAATTAACGCCATTACCAAAACCATCGGAAGTAAACAGCAATTGGAATGATGATGATTTAGCACCATTAATAAGCGACAAAGACAGGGATTTAAGAGATGCCCGAAATACAGCAAGAAAATTATTGGATGGTGCAATGAGTACAAGTTGTGACCCTGATGCAGCTAAGAAAAAAAATGCAGCAGCAATAGAAAAAATATTAGAAGATATTGAGAAGGGAAATTTGTTGGCAAAATATGCTGAGGAGGGCAGACTTCGGACACTGGAATTATATGAGTATATCAACTCCTTCTTAAATGAGGATGAAAGGAATGCAAAAATTGCTGAGTATAATAGAATAAACCCCGAACAGTTTAATGATTATTCAAAAAAATTTGATATAAATATGGTAGAATTAAATAAGCACAATGAATTATTGAATTTACAAGCGGAAGAAAGAAGGCAAGTATTAATAAAGAAATACGATGAAAAAAATATTAAAATACTAAAATATTTAAACGCATTAACTCCAGAAAAAAGAGCCCAAAACTTGAAAGATAGAGAAACAGTACAAAGAGAATTTCTTGGAGATAGCTATGATAATCTCAAATTTGATTATGAAGCACTTAATAAAAAATATGGGTTAATACAGAAAGAATTAGCAGATGTTTCCACTAACAAAGGTCTTACACCCACACAAAACAATGGCTTTAACTTACCAGGTAAAATTGCTGGTTTTGTATCAGGCTTATTTAATTAAATAAATATGAAAAAAATTAGCTCTCTTTTGCATATACTTTGTGTTCCGATTTTTTTTGGGATAACAAACTTAAAAGCGCAACCAAAAGACACTCCAAATTACGATAAAACGGGTGGTTGGATACATTATGCACCCAAAGATTCTTATCTGCATTTACATAACCCGTTAGGCCCAGGTGATGCAGGCTACCCAAGTTTAAAATTCCCCGATAGAAGTATGTACACAATCAATAAAGCATTATCCGAGAAGTTAGTTACGCTGAGAGATGTTTTTAAAAATGCGTATCCAAATCCACAAGGTGCTTGCATAACTTATACGCTAAATACAATTGCAAAAGAAAAGCCGGCAGATGTGCCAAGGTTTATATACTTAAGGGTAAATGCATACCAGTTAGAAAACGATGGCAAAGGAGGTTTAAATCAATTAAATGTAGCCAATGATAATGTAGGGAAATTTACTGGTGCCCCACCTAATTATGATGGGCTGCTTTCTGTTTTTATTAATCAAATACCTAAGGATAACGAGTTTGGTTTATTTAATAAGTTAGATAAGTACACTGAAATGTTAAAGACAAAAGTAATCCCTAATATTTCGGGATTATATATGATGCCACCACAAAATAATTTTGAAGAAAAAGCTAAATACACATACTTTAAAAATTTAAAAATACCTCCCGTTAATATTGGTAATGATGCTGACAAATACACCGTATTTCGTTTTGTAAAATATTTTGACGATAGAGATTATGGTATGGTAGAAAGGCATATGGATAAAATAATATTTACTAGTGATGGCAAGTTACCTTATAGCCCAATAAAGCGAAAAGATTTTTTAGCAATTTTAAAAAAATACAAAGAAATTGGAATTGAAAAATACAGCAAACAATACGAAGAAAATAAATTAAAAAGAACTTTGGAGAAAAGTGAAATAGAGCACCATCAAAAACTAATTATTAATTTAAATAGCGATATTGATGTTATTAATAAATTAAAAGAACTGAATGAAAACGAATTAGAAAAAACTGCAACTTTAAGTGTTACCCACAAAAACATCATCAACGATATGTGGGGCTATGCTCATAACGAAAAAGGCTTTGCAGAAATGCAAATACAAAAACTTAAAGCCGTGTTTATTGATGATATTAAACTAGGATATACACCTTGCAAACTTATAAAGTATTACAAAAGTGCTAAAGATGAAGATTTTCAAACCATAATGGTAAATTGGTATTATGAGTTACCTGTAGCCAACAATCCTAAATACAACGAACATCCAAGTGTGGACAGTCGCAGTTTTTATACAGCCATAAAAAACAAATTAGACTGGAAAAAATTGGAGGCACTTTTAACAAAATAATTTATGAAGACTATAATAATACTCCATTGTTTTCTTTATGCTTTTGTTGTAAATGTTTATGCCCAAATAAAAGAACCAAAATTTATATCGGGTAAACCCATTTTAGGCAAAGCAGTTACATTTAATACCACCAAAGTTTTAAATACAAAATTGGCTTGGTCGCATATAAAAGATAAACAAGGTAATATGTATAAAGTGTATGCACCCAAAACATCATTTTCTACTCCACCCTTTAAAATTTTTAAATACACAGCAACAGGCGAAAACTATTTGTATTTTAATTCGGCAGGTAATAATATTGGCTACGAAACTTCTACCACAGGTATGAAATATGCTTTTGATGACGAAGCAAATTTTTATTGGCAAAATGGAAATCAATTTTATAAATTAAGCAACGATGGAATAATTAAAAAAGTAAATGGAGAAGCAACATCAAACATTAATACAATGCAAGATGGATTAAATGCGACTACTACGGGTAGGTTACTACACTTTAAATACAACCCTTACGATGGGTATATTTATTTTACAGAAAAAATCTATAATCAAGACGGCATTTATTTAAATAAAAAATTAATTAAGGATGTAACCGATATGGTTTTTTTAAGAAAAATGTCCACCACAGGCGAAATAACAACTTGTAGGTATAGCAATGGCGATTTATTTTTAGAAAACCTAACCAATATATTTTTTGCCCCCAATGGCGATATTATTTATACAAAAGCAGCTACAGCATTTGGTAGCAGAGCAGATGATATTTATCGGTGGGATATGAAAAACAAACCCACTGCTGTAGTAAAATTTCACGGTGGTTTATTTACAGGGATAAAAGGCGATAAAGGGAGATGGACTCTTGGCGATACTTCAATTGCAAGAGTAACAGCAAGTGTTGAGCAAATTATTGTAAATAGCAAAACCGAATTAATTATTTATGATGGCAATGTTGGCCGCTTTGCAAAAGTGAGTGGTAGCATAGTAACTGCATACTCAGGCACAAGCAATATGCAAAAAATTATAGAAGGCATTACACTTGCTGCCGAAAGTAAAGATATGGATGGAAGTGCCGCTACGGCTCAATACAAAAGTGTTGGCCCTTTAACAATAGATAAAGAAGACAATATTTATTTTGCAAGTAAAATAGGTGTACGAAAAGTAGCACCCAATGGCAATGTAACAACCATTATAAAACCAACCCAAAAACAAACTATAAAAACTACGGACGATGAAAATTAAATTTATATTCTTTCTATCTTGCATTGCAACAACTATAAATGCACAAACTATTACCGACACCCGTACCATTGGCTCCTGGCTTTATACAGAGGGCACAATGGGTAAATTTGACCATTTTAAACCAAATTTAAAATTTCCACCAGCTACAATTAAAGGCAAAATTTCAAAAGATAATTGGGGCGATAAAAAAGTGAAGATTTCTCCTAGTATTCAAAATAAAATGCAAGCCATTTTGCAAGTGTTTAAAGATGCTTACCCAAAGCCTTACAAAGAATCGGTTTGCTATGGCGTTAATTACGTACCTGCAAATGCCACCAACATACCACTTACTTACAATTTGCACATAGGCGATTATGGTTTTCAATACGATAAATTAGGCAAAGTAAAACCAATAAACCCAGCAAGCCAATTTGGAAATATATATGAAGGGTATGGCAATGTATATGTAAATTATGTACCAGATGCTTACCGGCTTACTGATTTATCTGGAACGTTTAATGTTGCAGAAAAACTATCATACTATGGTGGCTTTAACGGTAATAAATTAAAACCAAAAGGCGAAGTAATAATGCTTGCCCCACAAAATAATTTTGCTTCCGAAATTAAAAGTTGGAAACATACCAATGCACCTTCAGAAAAATTTGGTAATGAAGCGGATAATTATTTTTCTATTAGGAGGTTAACCGGCTATGTAAACAAAAGTGAAAATAAGGTGAGTTACAAAGTAGCCAATTATGTAGTAGTATCTAACAATAATCAATTGCCATTTATACCGGTTAGCCGAAATGAGTTTTTAATTCTATTAGAAGAAAATTTAAATGAAGAAGCAGAAAAAGCACAAACTGCAAATCAAAAATCATCGGATTATGCCACCAATAAAGCCTACTATGATAAAATGGCTAATGAAAATACAGCCGAAAGGAAACGCAAATACGATGTAATTAATTTAATAAGAGATGTATTTAAAAATAAATTAGAACAACCAGCCATACTTGCCGAAGGCCAAAAAGATTTAGCCAATGCTGGCTATTACCATATATTTAATGTAAAAGAAAAGCCTACAGCAAAAGAAGTAAAAGATATATTTATAACCGACAAAAAATTGGGCTATGCCCTATATCGCAGGGATAATGATTTTTACAAAAACTTAAAAGAAGACGAAATAAAAACAATTACACTTGAATGGATGGATATAATTGATGTGCCATTAAACGAGAAATTTCCTGATGCAACTGCAAAAAGTAAAGAAGGATTATTATGCACCGATATTAACTACAGAGCAGCTATGCGATATAAATTTAATTGGACAAAATTGGCTTATTTATTAACAAAATAAAAAATAAAAAGGGAAATTTAACTTTAGTTAAGCTGAAAATTTACACTAGAATATTTGATTAACTTTTAAAACTATAATTATGAAACAAAAACAATTTTTATTTGCAGTAATTGCAATAATACTTTACAGTTGTAGCGGTAGCTTTAGTAAAGGTGTAAAAAAAGATTTATCTACTGGTTTATCTACTAGCTATAATGGCTTTGGTGTTGCTGATGTTTACCTAACGGTAGATGGAAATAAAATAAGTAGTAACAAAGTTAGCTTAGGAAAACAAATTTTGGTGGTAGCAAATGGCGTAGACTATTACGAGGAAAAAAATGGTAAAGTATATCCTGGTTGTAGCATTTTGTTAACAGACAAAGCAGGTGCAGCAATTTTAAATTTACCAGATGCTTTTGCAGAAATGAAAGATGGTTTTGAAGCCAATAAAGCAAGTATGTTAAATGCCACCATAAATACGGGCAACCCAATGATTGTTGGTGAAACCTATCATTTAAAAACTCGTTTTTACGATAAATTAAAAAAAGAAAGCGAAATAGTAAGTGAGGTAGATTTGGTTATGACAGAATAGTAGAAAATATTTTTAATACATTTGCATTATAAAGCCTCAAATTTTAAGAGGCTTTTATTTTTTTATGGCAGATGAAAAATATAAATCGTTACGTATAGTATTTATGGGTACACCAGAATTTGCTGTTGCAAGTTTAGATGCTTTGGTAAAAGCTGGTTGCAATATTGTGGGTGTAATTACAGCACCCGATAAGCCTGCCGGCCGTGGCATGCAACTGCAGCAAAGTGCTGTAAAAAAATATGCCGTACAAAATAATTTGCATATTCTTCAACCAGAAAAATTAAAAGCCCCTGAATTTTTATCAGCATTAAAATCTCTCAATGCCGATGTACAAATTGTAGTGGCTTTTAGAATGCTGCCCGAAGCAGTTTGGAAAATGCCGCCAATGGGCAGTATAAATCTTCATGGCAGTTTATTGCCACAATACCGTGGCGCTGCTCCTATTAACTGGGCTGTAATTAATGGCGAAAAAGAAACGGGTGTTACCACCTTTAAATTAAAACACGAAATAGATACCGGTGATATTTTATTACAACAAAGTTTTGCCATTGGCGAAAATGATACCGCTGGTGATGTGCATGATACCATGAAAGAAATAGGAGCACAACTTTTAGTAAAAACAGTAAAAGGTTTAGCAGATGGCACATTACATGAAATGCCGCAAAATTTTAAATTCGAAATTCGAAATTCAACATTGCATCATGCCCCAAAAATATTCACCGAAACTTGTAAAATAGATTTTACAAAAACAGTTGAAGAAGTGCATAATTTAATAAGAGGCTTATCTCCTTTTCCTACAGCATTTACTTTTTTAGAAGGAAAAATGCTGAAGATTTACAAAGCAGTTCCAACTCACCAAAATGATTTTAAACCTTCGGATGTATTATACGAAACAGATGAGAAAAGTTTTTTAAAATTTGCTTGTGCCAATGGTTTTATTGATGTTAAGGAAATACAATTAGAAGGTAAAAAGAAAATGTTAATAGAAGATTTTTTACGAGGGTACAGATTTACAAAATAAAAAAAACGCTCCTAAATTGGAGCGTTTTTTTAGTAATTTATTTTTAATGATTTAACTTAATCCATTTTATATTTTTTAAGCATTTCGTTTGTAAAAGCTGCTTTAGGTACTATAATGCTAATAGTATTTATAGCAAAATAGCTTTCCGATACATTTATAAAACCATGATTTGGCCCAACATCTCCCCATGAATTTTTTACATTAAAAAACTGCTTCCCCTCTTTATTTTTACCCATCCCAACTATATGCATTAAATGATCATCTTGTGTTGTTAAATTTTCAAACAATTTTTGCCTTTCCGCAGCATCCCATTTACCTTCTGTAGCATTACCACTTATAATCTGTGTTTTTCTAATATTTTTTGTCTCCATTTTATTCATATTAATGGCAATACCATTTTGTTGCATAAAGCCATCATTACTTACATCTGCATCCCACATTAAAGAATAGCCTTTGGTTAAAACATCTTTTGCAATCTCTACCATTTCGTTTAGGGGTAAGTTGTAGTAAGCCCCATTACTAAAATTATCTGGTACTTCTATAACAAAAGGCTGATAGTAGGGATGATGAGTAAATGACGTTAAATAAACATAATCATTAGCATTAAATTTTAAAACATCCGCTGCAAAAGCTCTGGGTGTGTATTCTTTATTATTATAAATAAATTTAGATGGTGTTGTACCCAATTGTTTATTCAAAATATCTTCATACCCTACTAACCAATTTTCTGAAACAGGTTTAGTACTTACAATACTATCTAAATATTTCTTTAATTTACCAAATAATTCTACATGATTATGTTGAGCTGATTCTAAGTTAGTTGTTGAGTCCTTTGCTTTGGCAAATTTTGCATATTTACCTGTAAGACCATTACTAACAGAAGGCGCAATACCACTATAAACACTCTCTGGCATTGCACCGTACTTTTCAATAGCATTAATTAAATCATGTCCTAAACCACCTTCGCTAAATTGTGTATGTCCTTGGCGAAGAATATAATTTTTAGCTTTTTCGATATAGGTATTTCTAACAGAAAACATTTCACTTAAATCAATATCGCCAAGGTTATTTTTTAAACATTGGCTTTCTACCAATGAAGTCGTTGAAAAACACCAACAAGTACCCGTCATTCCTTGATTTTTTACAATCGTAGCTGGCAACACTTTAACATCCGAAAAACCTGATAACGAATTTTTCTGTTCTTCAGTTTTTTGCAATTTTGCTTTTTCTTCATTAGCCTTCTTTAATTGCGGATTGGTAGCTTCTGCATCTACTTGTGCAAAGCTGGTATAACAACTTATTCCAAATCCAATAATTAATAATAATTTTTTCATTTTTTTTATTTTGAATAATTAATTGTACAATCAAATTGATTTTCGCCAACGCCTAACTCTGCAGCAGCAGCATTACTTATACGTACAACAATGCCTGCATTTTGCTTTATATCTGGTATTATATCTAACACTTTTGCATAAATAATTTTACCACTAGTGTTGTTTGTAATTTTTACAATAGATCCTTGTGTAGCAGTGTTGTGCAAGCAATAATATTTTCCATCATCCCAACCACTTGTACTTTTAAAAACTGCCGCTGTGCCATTTTCCTTAGCTGCTTCCCAACCACCTTTTGTATCAAATGCTGCTTTAAAAAAGCCCCCGTTGTAACCATTGCCAATATTTTTTACTGCAACTGGTGTTACAACAGGTTTTATTTCATTAACTGGCTCTACTTTTTTTACTTCAACAACTTTAGGTGTTTCAATTACTGTCTTTTTAACTTCTTCTTTAGCCATTTCTTTTTTCACAATATCAACAGCTTCACTTTTAGTATCACCATTATATCCTACAATAATTTTTGCTCCTTCACTTAATCCATCTGCTGTTAGGTTATTCCACTTTTTTATATCGGCAACTGTAACACTATACTTTTTACTTACGCCGTACAACGTTTCTTTTGATGCAACAGTGTGATAAATTGCTTCTCCATTTTTTATGGCGACAGGAGTTATTTTTGGTGCAACCGTTTCTATTTTTAAAGTAGGTTGTTGTGCAACAATAGTTGTACCATTTTTTACAGGCACTTTTAACACTTGACCAATCGATAATCCTTTTTCGTATTCTAACTTATTGTAATTAGCTATCTCTCTTCCATTAATATTATACAACCTACCAATGCTACTATAGCTTTCTTTTGCTGCAACGGTATGGTTAACTATTTTTTCTTGTGCTACCACAAAAAGAGGCAACAAAAATAATAGACTAAATAATTTTTTCATGCTATAAAATATTAGGCTGCAAAGATGCAGCATTTTGTTGATTTTAACGCTTAATTACTTGTTAAGAATTCTCCACTCCTTTGGGTAATAATTGTTTATACGATTAGGTAATAATTTAGCCCAGCCTAGTGGTAAATTTTTAAAGCAAACCAATGCCCAGCCTTTATGCTGGCTTTCATTAAGTATTTCTTGCTTACGCAAATAATGCAAAGCGGTTTCTTCATTTAATTCAAGTTTAAAAATGCTATTAGTTAATAAACCACTCAATGCAAATTCGTGGTGTGGTATTAATTCTTCTTTTATAACTGTGCCCAATTTTACACCTGCCTTTTTTATATATAAACATTGTAAAGTAGTTAATTCTTCATAAACGCTATGGGGCATTGTAATAATTTCATCATTCAGTTTTAGAAAAGAATGATTGCGATTTTCTTTCATATACTTTTTTATAACATCTATTTCTTTTGCCGTAGGCTTCTCTATTTTATTTTTTGGGGTAGATGTTTTTTCGAATGTTTCTTGTTGCTTTTTAAATGCTGCAATAAAAAAACCCTCCCCCTTTACTTTATCCGGATAAAACCGATAACCATAATTTTTATATATATCCGATTGTGTTTCCACAATTCCCCATTCTTCTTTAACAGACAACTGCAAACTACTAACTGTAAACTGGTCCGTTACCCAATCCAACAAATCTTCATTTTCTTGCTTAGAATAGCTACAGGTACTATAAATTAAAATACCATTTGGCTTTAAAGAACTAAAAACATTGGCTAAAATTCGTTGTTGCCTTTGGCTGCAAAGAGCCACATTATTTTCACTCCACTCATTTATGGCATTCACATCTTTCTTAAATAAACCACTACCACTGCATGGTGCATCAATTACAATTACATCAAAATAATTAGGCAACCTATTAAAATGGACAGGATCGTTATTAGTAACTACAACATTAGCTGCACCCCATTTTGTTATATTTTCTGCTAAAACATTTACCCTTGTTTTAATTACTTCATTACTTATTAAAATACTTTCGGCATTAATTAATGACTGTATTAAAGTTGATTTTCCGCCTGGTGCTGCACACAAGTCTAATACTTTTATTGGGGCAGATAAATCAACCGTTTGTTGAAATACTTGTTCTAAAAACATACTACTTGCTTCTTGCACATAATATGCCCCTGCATGAAATGTAGGATCTATCGTAAAAGAAGGCCGTTCGGCAAGGTAATACCCTTGTGTACACCAAGGTATTTTATTGGTTAATGTATCAAACGTTATTGGCTTATACGGATTTAAACGAATGCTAGTAAGTTGCTTATCACTTTTATGTACCGCTATAAATGCAGACTCGTTATAGCCTTTTATATGTTGTAAAGATTGTAGTAAAGCTTGAGGTAGTTGCACACTAATTTTTGCACTAAAGTTAACTATAACATAGGTAGTAAAATAATTCTAATCCTTTTACACCCAAGTAACATCGGTAGGGTTTAAAGCTGCAATAAAATTACTACCACTATTTTTTCCTTTAGTAATCATGGCTTTCATTTCGGCAGGTTCAAACGTTAAACCGCCAGGGCCGCCACCCAATGGGCTATCTGGCCGAATGGTAAATAATTTTAAGGGTACTTTATCTTCATAAGGATTTTCTCTTCCCTTAATAAAAAAATATTTATTTACATCATCTCTACTTATGCCTTCTCTTACCATTTTCTTTTTAACAGCATCAATATATTTTAGTGCTTCGTTAAATTGATTAGGAATTAGCAAATCGTTTTTACCAACATCGGTGGTAAAAATAGAAATTGTTTTTTGCAACAAATCAAACAAAGTTGTGTACTGTTTGTTTTCTGGTGCCGATGCGTCGGAGGAAGAAAGTAAAATAGTAAAAAGTTCAGTAGCACCGGCATCTATGGCCATTTCTATACCTGCATATTGGCGTACGCCACCATCAACAAATTGAAGGTTTTTTTGAGGATGACCCACAATATCTTTATTAACTTGTATGGTTGGCATAAATACGGGTTGGCAAGCCGATGCCATTACTGCCCTTCTAAAATGATTGGCATTTTCAAGTTGAGTTACTCGGTAGTTTTCATTGCTTACAAAGTCAACATCATTTGTAAAAACAACTAGCTCCTCAGTTTGTAAACAAACGGTATTAATGTAAATTTTTTTTCCACTCGTTTGTATGGTATTGTATTTAGCATCGGTAAAATGTACATTAATTAAATTCCAAAGTGGTGTGGCATCAAAAATACTATCCGTATTTAATCTATCGCCAATACGCAATTTTTTTACAATTGAGCCTTCGGTTTGTGTGGTATAAATATTTTCTAATACATTTAATTCTCCAACAGCCATTAACGGAATTATTAATGAGCCAGTGCTTGTTCCTACATAAGAATCAAAATCTAAATTAGCATACTCTTGTTGTAAGCGTTTTAAAACACCAATAGCAAATGCCCCTTTAGAGCCGCCACCACTTATTACCAATGCTCTTTTCATTTTAGATAGGTTTAGGTTGTTTTACTTTACTAAGTCTAAAAGCAATGCCATTTTGTAGCCACCAGTTGTTTAAATTATAATCTCTGTGTAGGCTAAAATTTAACACTAATTTATTGGCTAAATCTAAATGAATACCACCGCCAAATAAGCGTTGCTTTTGTGTACCCCACAAATGCTCTGCCGATAGGTGAATATTGCCACCACTACCAAACACACCAGCACTGAGTGTTTTTATTTTGTAAGAAATAGTAGGCCCAAATTGTGCATTCCATTTTTTATTTATAAAAAAAGCACCTGCAATAATACCTCCTCGTAATTTATTTTGTACTAAAGTATATTGTGGAATCACCTGCAATCCGCCAGTATATACATCGGGTGCTGTGCCTTTAAAATTGGTTACCATTCCATTTTGTAAGCGTAGGTGCATAATAAATTCATCTTTAGGAAACTCAGCATCTTGTGCCTTACAATAAAAGCTACAACAAATAAATAGTAGGTATAAAAAATAAAATTTCACTATAGATAAATTTAGTATAAATCTATTGTTTTAAATAGATGAGTGCAATACTACTTTGTGGGTATATAAAAATAAAACTTATTTACTACTGCCTTCATTACTAAGCTTATAACTTAATGCACCTGAGGGGCATTTTTTTACCGCTTC
This sequence comes from Bacteroidota bacterium, assembly GCA_031408315.1. Lineage (GTDB taxonomy): Bacteria > Bacteroidota > Bacteroidia > Chitinophagales > Chitinophagaceae > Ferruginibacter. The sequence continues at coordinate 24,685 of JANNWD010000029.1, read as the reverse complement.
AATTATTTCGGTTGTAGTGTCACTTTCTATATTTATCCAAGGCGATTGTTGTGGTTTAAAAACACTCGGCAAATTTTTTACACAATTGCCTGAATGTATGCACAAACTATTTTGCCATACAATGGTTACCTCACCGTTTGAATATTCTTTTTTTACAGGTTTTATATTCATAAAATAAATTTACTATAAAAAATTATGTATCCAAAATCGATAAAACAATTTTTTATTTACTACTACCTAAATAATTTTTTACTGTACGGTAAGCCCTGCCTTGCTCCCCTTCCAATACTGTTTCATCATCGGCATTAATAGCAATAGTTAATCGCTTACCAGCCAATTGTTCAAAAGCACTTAGGGCTAAAAAATTACTTTCATCCATTAATTTATTTACCAGCAAAGGCACAATAGTTTTTCCAAGAGATGTTAATGCTCTGTACTCCTCCGTTTTTGTTCTGGCATAAGGGTCCGATATGGAAGACATTGCCCCCTTCATCCATGAGTTTTTCCAAGATTTAAATGATGCCTCAAAAGCAGTTGTGGTTTTAGCATCCACTTCACTACAAAGTTGTTTTATCAATCTAGCTTCTTCTTTTGTAAATTCTTTTTTCACTTTCATATATTCTAAAAAATATTTTGGAAAAAATGGTCCTACAATAATTCTTCTGTATCCATAATAAGCAATTACATGCCCATATGCCGGTCCATTTAATTCGTTTAAGCAATGTTGAATACGGGCTAGGCTACCGCATTTACTTTCCCAACAAGGCCCATGTGTAGGGCCGCTAATACAGCCATGCGTCATACCAGTTGTAGAATGACCCCAAGCAGCCACATGCCCTTTTGTTTTTCTAATTAAATTAAACTGAGCATAAAAGCTATCAAAGTTAGCCAAAGTACTGCCTGGCCAATGCCAAAAGTTTGTAACGCCTACCGTCCAAGATATGCAATTGTAAGCAAAATCGGGTTCACCAGTTACAATGGTAAAATCAACATCTAATAAAGGAAAGCTAGCCAAAAAAGTAGTTTTTTCTGCTGCCGTAAGTTTACGTGGAAGTGCCATAATTATAAGATTTAATTGGGCATAAAAGTAGAGGGAAGTTTTGGGAGGTGCAATACTACTTTAAGGGTATACAAACTAACAGAATTTTGAAATTGAAAAATATAGTATTAAACTTAAAGTTAGAGATGACATCTTTTAAAAAGATGTCATCTCTGCTGATGATTTTACAAAATTTGGTTTACTATTTTGGCTTAACAATTTTAAAATCGTCACAGCCTTGTTTTGTGGCACACTAAACAAAACTAATTTTCTTGAAAAAATGATTTAATTTTCATCTATGAAAAAAAACAAAAAGTTATTAGCCATTGCAGCAATGCTTTTTGTGTCTATTCTTTTTTTATCGCAATGTATTACCACCAATCCATTACCCGACCCTAGAGGCATAGCATTTGCACTAGAACAAACCTGTAGGCAATGCCACCAAGCCATTTACGACTCTGCATTATTATCAGCACATTTTAACGCATCATCAATAGCCAATACAAAAAATGTATTAGGCAATTTTACACAAGGGCAAAATAGTTTTGTGTACGATAGTGCAACTAAAATAGTAATGGAGAAAAGAGACAGTGGTTTTTACGAAGTACTGTACAAAAATGGTAAACCAACTTTGGCCAAACGGTTCGATATTATTTTTGGTAAACGCCATGCACAAACATCGTTGTATTGGCAAGGCAATCAAACGTATGAATTACCTATTTCCTTTTACCACTCTGTAAATAATTGGGCTACTAGCCCGGGCTTTGCTGCAACTACACCCAACTTTAATAGGCTTATTGGCACCGATTGTTTTGAATGCCACAGCAGCTACATAAGCAATAAAAAAAATAGTGGTGCTAATAATTATTTTGCATCCGAAACCAATATTGAGCTATTAGAAAAGCGATCGTTAATAGTTGGTATTGGTTGCCAACGTTGCCATGGACCAGCAGCCAATCATGTAAACTTTCATGAGCAAAACCCCATGGTAAAAACAGCCACTTTTATGGTAGCCAACAAATTGCTAAATAGGCAGCAGCAATTAGATGGGTGTGCTGTATGCCATGGCGGTAACGATAAACGAAAAATAAAATCGAGATTTATGTATAAGCCAGGCGATGCATTAGCCGATTATTTTTTGCCTTCTACAATGCCCGACAGTGCTACAAATTTTGATGTGCATGGCAACCAATTTAATTTACTAAAACAAAGCAAATGTTTTTTGCAAAGCAATAACCTTAGTTGTAATACCTGCCACAACCCTCATAACAACACTCCATTATCGGTTACTGCCTACTCACAAAAATGTATGAGCTGCCATAGCCTAGCCACCGCCAACTTTTGCACTGTAACCCCTACTGCTGGTATTGTTTTACAAAATAATTGTATCGATTGCCACATGCCCAAATTAGCCTCTAGTGCTATTAGCTTTCAGCTTTCGGGCAGTACTGCTAGTACAATGTATTTGTTGAGAACTCATAGGATTGGGGTGTATAAAGAAAAATATGTTAAGCCTTAGCTTACAACGAAAAAAACTAAACAAACTAAAATACCTTAACTAATCTTACTACAATTTTTTATAAATTAACTTCTCTTTAAATACTCTTTTACAAAAATTTTAGGCATTTGCATTTTTAGGCAAATGCCAATTTTATTTACAATTAACGCTACTTATTATTTTACGCAATGTACTCTATAGGGTGTTACATTAAAGTGAACATAAAAATAATTTTACAACAACTTATTATGAGTACAATAAAAGAAAAAGTGGGAGAAAGAATTAAGCAAATACGCTATCTCCAAAACATCTCACAAGAAGACTTAGCAAATTCTGCACAAATGTCAAGAGGATTTATTTCTGGTGTGGAAACTGGTAAACGAAATATAACTGTAGAAACGCTTGGGAAAATATTAGAGGTGCTGAAGAAAAATTATGCAGAATTTTTTGATGACAAAATGTTTAAATAAAATGATTCAAAAAATAACAATAGATGAATTTGAGGGTAAGAAATTTAAGATAAGATTAGTTGAACCTGATGGCTTTAACGATAAGAAAGCTATATTAACTCATTACCTACATAACATACATAATGGTATTTCAAAACATTATAAAAAAGGTGCTTTAAAAGTATTAGATGAGTATTTAGAGTATAAATGCAATGATGAAAATATCTCAATGGTTGCTGATGATGCTCTACAACAGTTACTCTTTGAAGTAGAAAATGTCCCTTTTCCTACACCTGAAAATTATAAATTCAAATTTATAGATTTATTTGCAGGTATTGGTGGCTTTAGAATTGCAATGCAAAATCTTGGAGGAAAATGTGTATTTACAAGCGAATGGGATAAGGAAGCCCAAAGAACCTATAAAGCAAATTTTGGAGAAATTCCTTTTGGCGATATTACAAAGAAATCAGTAAAAAATTATATTCCAAAAGAATTTGATTTGCTCTGTGCAGGCTTTCCTTGCCAAGCATTTTCAATTGCAGGTAAACGAGGAGGATTTGATGACACAAGAGGAACTTTATTTTTTGATGTAGCCGAAATAATAAAAAAGCACAAGCCGAAAGCAATTTTTCTTGAAAACGTAAAAGGTTTAAGAAGCCATAACAAAGGGCAAACTTTAGCAACGATTTTAAATGTGCTAAGAAACGACTTAGGATACTTTGTGCCAGAACCACAGGTTATCAATGCAAAAGATTTTGGACTAGCACAACATAGAGAAAGAATTTATATCGTAGGATTTAGAAAAGATCAAAATGTTACAGCTTTTGAATATCCAAAACCAATAAAGAAAAAAGTAACATTCCTAAATGTAAGAGAAAAGAAAGTTGTTCCAACTCGTTATTATCTATCAACACAATATGTTCAAACTTTAGTAAATCACAAAGCAAGACATGAGGGAAAAGGAAACGGTTTTGGCTATGCAATAATTCCTAATGATGGAATCGCTAATGCAATTGTTGTTGGCGGAATGGGTAGAGAAAGAAATTTAATTATTGACGACAGAATTACTGACTACACACCTACTACACATATAAAAGGTGTTGTCAACAGACAAGGTATTAGAAAAATGACGCCAAGAGAATGGGCAAGATTACAAGGCTTTCCAAACCACTATATTATTCCAGTTGCAGACGCATCTGCATATAAACAATTCGGAAATTCTGTTGCTGTGCCTGCAATACAAGCGACTGCAGAAAAAATTTTACAACTAATTATAAATTCGAAATGAATAAATTAAACCAACTAGGAATTACTGTAGGAATCAATAATAAAGCGGAAGTTGTATTCGATAGTTTATTGCCAGATTTTTTGAAAGTTAAATATAAAAAACCTTCGGATTACATATCTACATATTGGGATGCTTATCAAAAACATCCTGATGGAAGTAACAATAATCTTAATGGTAAAATTTTTGAATATATTTTGGCAACTTTATTTGCCAGAGAAAATCTATTACCCCTTTATATGAGTGCGAAAGTTGCATTTGTACCAAATGTAATTTATGACTTGATGTTTTATACTACTGAACGTGGACCAATTTGCATCTCTGCAAAAACTAGTTTAAGAGAAAGATATAAACAAGCTGATTTAGAGGCTATAGCTTTAAAGTATGTCCACAGAAAAGCACTTAGCTATTTAGTAACACTCCAAACTAATGAAGCAAAAAGTGTTCAAGCAAAAATAAAAAGCGGTGATGTTATTGGACTTGATAAGGTTGTTGTTGCAACTAGTAATGATTTTAATGAACTTATTGAAGAGTTAAAATCATACAGATTTTCTGAGCCTCCAACTGTAAAAGTTATTGAGAGTAATCAAATTATTACAAAGGAAAAGCTATTAAATCTTAAATAATAATGAGTGAGCCGCAATTAGTAATGACTTTTGAAGCAAATACCATTCAGCATCTTGGTGTTAAAATGTATTCCTCGCCACTCTTGGTAAGCTGCCGTTGCAAGTATCGAAGCAAAGCAAAGCGGCGTTGGCGTAACTGCAACATAGCATTATACACAAACAACATCTTCTAAAAAAATATTACTTAAATCAATACCCCCCTCAATACTTCCCTTCCTTCTTTTTTCTTCATTAATCTTACACTTCTATTATATCCACCTTTAATGTTTTATAAATGTGGCAAAATAAAAAATTGACAGCACTTTATATAAAACCCTAGCCTTGGTTCGTGGCACACGAAACAACACAATAAAAAATTCAAATAAATAAAAACCTCAATACTTCCCCTCCTTCTTCATCTTCGCTAAATATTCTTTTAATGCAGTGCGGTACACATTTTCGCCTTTCTTTATTTTTTTGGCAAGGTTGTACTATTTAATTAAAATTATTATAATGTAAAATATTATTTACAAAATAGTGTATATTTGTAAAATATTATTAACATTATGGCTACTCAAAAAATAACGCAATTACCTTCTATAAGCAAAATGCTTGCAGCCTTAGGCGAAAACATTAAACTTGCTCGTTTACGCCGAAAGCTAAGCACAGAGCAAATTTCCGAAAGGGCAAATATTAGCAGGCCTACTTTAGTATCAATTGAAAAAGGCTTGCCAGGCGTAGCTATTGGTTCCTATGCTCAGGTACTTTTTGTACTTAACTTAGAAAAAGATTTATTAAAAGTAGCCCTTGATGATACACTAGGTAGAAAGCTACAAGATGCTGAATTAGCGGTAAAAGAAAGGGCTCCTAAAAAAAAGAAATAACGTACAATGGCCGCAATTAACACAAAAAAAGAAATTCAAGTATATGCACATTGGCAGGGCTTATTGACTCCGCAACTTATGGGTATACTTAGCGTTACTCCAGCAAAGGGCAAAGAGTCGTTTTCGTTTGAATATACTAACGATTGGTTACAATCGGGTTTTTCACAAATGATAGACCCAGACCTACAGTTATATTCAGGAGCATATTATCCAAGAGATGACAAACCAAATTTTGGTGTTTTTCTAGACTCATGCCCCGATAGATGGGGAAGAGTATTAATGCAAAGAAGAGAAGCTGCACTTGCAAACCAAGAAGGAAGAAAAGCAAAAAAATTAGTAGAGTCCGATTTTTTATTAGGCGTTTACGACGGCCACAGAATGGGTGCATTGCGTTTTAAACTAAAGGAAGATGGACCTTTTGTAAATGATAATGCGTTAATGGCAGTTCCACCATGGACATCATTAAGAGAATTAGAACAAGCTAGTTTAAAATTTGAAGAAGATAATGTTAACGATCCTGAATATTTAAAATGGATTAATATGTTAATTGCTCCAGGCTCTTCTTTAGGCGGAGCAAGGCCTAAGGCTAGTGTTAAGGATGCAAAAAATAATTTGTGGATTGCAAAATTTCCCAGTAAAAATGATGAAAAGGATATTGCAGCATGGGAAATGATAACAAAAGAAGTAGCAATAAATTGTGGCATTAATACAGCAGAAGGAAAGTTGCTAAAATTTAACAACCAATACCACACTTATCTTACCAAAAGATTCGACAGAACTTCTACAGGCAATAGAATACACTTTTCCTCTGCAATGACAATGCTTGGACATACAGACGGAGAGGATGCAGCCGGAGCCAGCTATTTAGAATTAGTTGAATTTATAACAAGATATGGTACAAATGTAGAAAAAGACTTAGAAGAATTGTGGCGAAGAATTGTATTTAGTATTTGTGTTAAAAACACTGATGACCATTTAAGAAATCATGGCTTTTTACTTAAAGATAATGGGTGGATACTTTCGCCTGCTTATGATATTAACCCAAATGAATATGGAAAAGAATTAAGCCTTAATATTTCCGACATTGATAATTCACTTGACTTGAACCTGGCTTTAGAAGTTGCTGCTCTTTTTCGTTTAAATGAAATTGCTGCACAAAAAATAATTAAGCAAGTAACTAGAGCAGTTAATGGATGGAAAGAAATAGCAAAAAAATACAAGATTTCGAATGCAGAACAAGAGAGGATGGCTGCAGCATTTTCTTTAGAATAAATTTGCTCTTGCTAAGTTGAACTCTCATTATGCCTACCCCACATATTTCTTCACTATCACACTTGCATTATGCCCACCAAAGCCAAATGTATTGCTAAGTGCAGCATTTACGGTTTTGTGTTGTGGTTTATGAAAGGTAAAGTTTAGCTTAGGGTCAAGCTCCGGATCGTCGGTAAAGTGGTTAATAGTTGGTGGTACAATATCTTTAGTAACAGCCATTATACAGGCAAGGGCTTCTAAAGCACCGGCAGCACCAAGGCAGTGGCCAGTCATACTTTTTGTACTGCTTATGTTTAAGTTGTAAGCATGGTCGCCAAAAACATTTAGTATGGCTTTTGTTTCGGCAATATCACCAAGTGGTGTACTTGTGCCGTGTACATTTATATAATCAATTTGGGTAGGTAGCATATTAGCATCTTTCAATGCTACTTTCATTACATTATTTGCACCTAATCCTTCTGGGTGTGGGGCAGTAATATGGTGAGCATCGGCGGTAGCACCACCACCAGCTATTTCGCAATATATTTTTGCACCTCTTGCAAGGGCATGTTCAAGGCTTTCTAACACTAAAACACCGCTACCCTCTCCCATTACAAAGCCATCTCTGTCTTTATCAAAAGGGCGGCTAGCCGTTTTTGGGTCGTCGTTTCTTTCGCTAAGGGCCTTCATGGCATTAAAACCACCCATGCCGCTTGCACTAATTACAGCTTCGCTACCGCCTGTAATTACTACATCGGCTTTGCCAAGCCGTATTACATCAAACGAATCTATAATGGCATTGGTACTTGATGCACAAGCAGATACTACGGCATAGTTTGGTCCTCTAAATCCATGACGCATAGATATTTGCCCTGCGGCAATATCTAAAATCATTTTTGGAATAAAGAATGGATTAAACCGTGGCGTACCATCGCCAGAAGCAAAGTTTATTACCTCCTCTTGAAACGTAATTAACCCACCAATACCGCTAGCAAAAATTACACCTACTCTATCTACATCAACATTTTCTTTGGTAATGCCAGCATCTTTTACTGCTTCGTCGCTTGCTATGAGTGCAAACTGACAGTAACGATCCATTTTTCGGGCTTCTTTTCTATCTAAATACGTGGTGGGGTCAAAATCTTTAACCTCACAGGCAAACCTAGTTTTAAACTTGCTGCAATCGAATTGTTTAATATCATCGCACCCACTTATACCATCTTCCAAAGCTTGCCAATACTCGGCTACACTTTTACCCAATGGAGTAAGGGCACCTAATCCGGTTACTACAACTCGTTTTAAATCCATAAAATTTGCCTGTGATCGTTAATAGTTTTAATTACTTAGCATGTTCTTCCAAGTAAGTATTGGCTTGGCCAACAGTAGTGATGGTTTCAGCTTGTTCGTCGGGAATAGAAATATTAAATTCCTTTTCAAATTCCATAATTAATTCAACGGTGTCCAAACTATCGGCACCTAAATCATTAGTGAATGAAGCTTCTGGCGTAACCTCTGCTTCATCTACCCCTAATTTGTCAACAATAATTTTCTTTACTCTTGTTGCAATGTCTGACATGATAATAAAATTTAGTTTTTACTACCGCAAAAATATACTTTTTGCAATAAATACAAAGAAATATATAAGAACTTAAAAAAGGGTACAATTATAGCCAGTTTTTCAAAAAAAATTGTATATTGTATTTCCTACACCAGCACTTACCAAAAAACTAAATAATTTGTTATGGCCTTAAAACAAATAGACCACGGTACAAAAGAATACCAGCAAATGGTGAATTTGCGGAATGATATGCTACGTAGGCCTTTGGGCTTAACTTTTGCACCTGATGAATTGGATAGAGAAAAAGAAGATATTTTTATTGGTGCTTTTGATGAAGACCAAATTTTGGCCTGTTGCCTACTTACAAAAACCGATGATAAAACGCTTAAATTACGCCAAATGGCGGTGCAAAATAATGTGCAAGGAAAAGGTATTGGTGCTAGTTTAATGAATTTTGCTGAAACGGTTGCTAGAGATAAAGGGTACAAAAAAGTAATGATGCATGCCCGAAAAAATGCCATGGGCTTTTATGAAAAATTAGGCTACAAAGCTACTGGTAATGAGTTTGAAGAAGTTACCCTACCGCATTATGTAATGGAGAAAAGATTGTAAGGTTTAAAAATTAAAAACAGCATTTAATACAACAGATTTTAATTCGCCATTATTGGCTGGTAATAAAGTAAATGCAGCTTTTACAAAACTATAATGAATTACTTCTTTTGTTTTTGGCTGAATAATAAAATACTCTTTAACCCCTTTCTGTTCGTATAAAAGTTTCTTTTTTATCAAATCGTGGCTTTCGTTTCCTTTGCTTAATACCTCAATTAAAATGTCTGGAACGCCATGAATATGCTCCTTAACTATGCTAGCATTTTCATTTAGCACAATAATCACATCTGGTTGTACAGCATTACTTACTTCGTCCAAATAAACATCAAAGGGTGCCGCAAAGCATTCCCCTGTATTATGCTCATCAAAATAATTGTAAAAAATTGAAGTAAGCTTCGAAACAATACGTTGATGCTCTGTTAGGGGTGATGGCGACATAAAAAGTACTCCGTTTATAACTTCACACAATGTACCCTGAGGAAGAATTTTAAAAACTTCCATAGCAGTTTTAGGGGGTTGTTGAAGTGTGTTAATCATAATCAAATTTACAAAATAATTCCTAAACTCCTAAAAGCTAAATTTGTATATAATTAAGCCTTTATTTTTTCCTTAAACATTCTCCTTGCTTCATAAACATCATCGCCTGCAAAAGCATCTTTTGGTACAATAAAAAAACTACGGCTATTAAAGTATAAATGAAAAAAATGTGGGCTTTCCATAAACGTACTAAACTCTTGCCAAGCCCAGCTTTTACGACCTCTTTCATTTTCTAATGTAAAATCTTCGTTACTTAATATTGCTTTAAATGTATCTTGAAAAGTTTGAGCTTTTTTGTAAATCATTTTAGGCAATAAAAACCAAAATAAAATCATTAATGAAAACCACAAAACTGCACTTACTAAAAATGCCAATGGCGTTATTTTTTTGAAGAAGAAAAGTGCTGCGGATACAATAGAAAATACATTAACCAATATCATCATTATTTTAATTTCTTTACGAGTAATAAAATGATAACGTAATGCTTGTAATACTTTTCCTTTTTCGTAGCCAAATAAATTTGATGTCATGCTGCAAAGATAATGTAGTGAGTGGTGAGTAGTGAATGGTGAGTGGAAAATTATTTGTTTAAAAATAATATAACCATATTCAAATACTCAAGTTAAAACCCCTCTTAAGCATATTAGAAAGATGGAAAGAGTTGGGGTGTGGTAAAAATAAATTTGGAAAATAAATAACTTCAATTATACCTTTGTATTAGTTCTTACAAAATCATTCTTATCAAGAAAGGCAGAGGGTAATGGCCCGATGACGCCTTGACAACCTACTCAAACTTAGTTTGAGAAAGGTGCCAATTCCATCTTAATATCATCAAATTTTATTTGAAAAATGTTAAGACAGATAAGTCAGTGTACAAGCTTTAAACTATTTACTACAAATAGGTACAGCCCATCCTGATTTATTGGATGGGTTTTTTATTTGCGTAAACCGCTAACAAAATCCTTATTCAATAAATTCCAATTACACTCTCTCTTTTTTGATAAAATTTTTTATTCATCATTTAAAAACATTTTATCATGAGCAACGCCACACAATTAATTCACAGCATTCCTGTATGCCCACTAACTGGTAGCATTAGCGTACCCATTTACCAAACCAGCACATTTGTACAAGAAGCCCCAGGTGTAAACAAAGGGTACGATTATGCCCGTAGTAACAACCCCACTAGAGCCACTTTAGAAACTATTATTGCACAGCTTGAAAAAGGCACAACTGGCATTGCCTTTGGTAGTGGTCTAGCCGCTATTGATGCTATTTTAAAACTATTAAAAAGCGGCGATGAAATTGTAGCTGTAGATGATATTTACGGCGGAGCATTTCGTTTATTTACTCATGTTTACGAAAAATTTGGCATTACCGTAAAGTATGTTGATACCACAAATGCCGAAAATGTTTTTGATGCAGTAAGCCCAAAAACAAAACTAATTTGGATAGAAACCCCAACCAATCCTACCCTAAAAATTAGCGACATTGCAGCTATTGCAAAAATTGCCAAAGCCAATGCCTATTTACTTTGTGTGGATAATACTTTTGCTTCACCCGCCTTACAACAACCTCTTACATTGGGAGCTGATATTGTAGTACATAGTGCCACAAAATATCTTGGTGGCCACAGCGATTTAATTGCTGGGTTGGTTGTTACTAAAGATGCAGAGCTTGGTGCCAAAATAAAATTTATACAAAATGCTGGCGGTGCAATACTAGCACCATTTGATAGCTGGTTGGTAATACGTGGTATAGAAACCTTGCATTTACGAGTTCAACAACATTGCCGTAATGCACAAGCCATTGCAGAATTTTTAGTAACACAGCCACAAATAAAAAAGGTTTATTATCCTGGCTTACCAACACACCACAATCATCAAATTGCGAAAAAACAAGCAAGTGGCTTTGGCGGAATAATTTCATTTACACTTAACTGTGATACTGAGCAAGCAGCTAATGAAGTAGTAACGGCTACCAAATATTTTAAACTAGCCGAAAGCCTTGGCGGTGTAAAAAGTTTGCTTTGCCATCCTGCACAAATGACGCATAAAAGTATACAAGCTGAAAAGCGTATTGCATCAGGAGTAGCCAACAGCCTTATTAGGCTTAGTGTAGGCTTAGAGGACGTGGAAGATTTGATAGAGGATTTAAAAATAGCTTTATCAAAAATTACAGTAACAAAAAATAATTATGTTACCAGCGAAAGTGCATAGCCAAACTTCATTGGTGTCACTCACTTGTGCAACATAACGTTATTCAACTTTTACTGTAACACAGATAATAAAACCGCAGAGACGCAAAGACGTAGAGAAAAAACATCTCCGACTCTGTGACAAATAAAAATAAAATAATTATATCAACAAAACTGTAACATAAATAAAAAAACCGGAAAGACTCAGAGAAAAACTCTGCACCTCTCCGCCTCTGCGGCAAAAAAAAATAAAAAAATCATGATAACAAACAACAAATTAACTATCGGCCTATTTGGCTACGGCGTAGTAGGAAAAGGGCTTTATAGCGTATTACACAATACCCCTACCCTTACATCTACCATAAAAAAAATATGTATAAAAGATGAAAAAAAGAAAAGGGATATTGATGTAGCTTATTTTACATCTAACAAAAACATATTATTAACCGACCCCCAAATAAATGTAATTGTAGAATTAATAGATGATGCCGACGCTGCATTTGACATTGTAAAAACAGCCATGCAAAATGGTAAAGCTGTAGTAAGTGCCAATAAAAAAATGATAGCCGAACATTTTGAAGAATTGCTAAGTTTACAACAACAATACAAGGTTCCTTTTTTGTACGAAGCCTCTTGCTGTGCAAGTATGCCCATTATTAGAAATTTAGAAGAGTATTATGATAACGATTTACTACAATCGTTTAGAGGAATTATAAATGGTAGTACCAATTACATTCTAACTAAAATGTTAGATGAAAACGAAGAGTACAAAACCGCTTTGCTAAATGCACAAGCTGCTGGCTTTGCCGAGAGTAATCCTGTATTGGATGTTGAAGGATTTGATGCTGTAAACAAATTATCTATTTTACTAGCACACTCATTTGGAGTAATTGCAAAACCATCCGAAATTTTATTTACTGGCATACAAAATATTTGCAAAGTAGATGCTAGGTATGCCAACGAAAAAGAACAGCGAATAAAATTAGTGGGCAACATAAAAAAATTAAGCAATGGTAAATTAGCAGCTTTTGTATTACCACAATTTGTAAGCAATACAGATGATTTATTTTTTGTGCAAAACGAATTTAATGCTGCAGTTACCGAAAGTACATTTGCCGATAAGCATTTTTTTAAAGGTAAGGGAGCAGGGGCTTATCCTACAGCATCGGCGGTGCTTAGCGATATTGGTGCATTGCGATATAATTACAAATACGAGTACAAAAAATTATTTAGTAAAACTAAAATCGAACTAACCAACGATTATTATTTAAGAACTTTTGTAAGTACCGATGAAATAGAAAAAATTGATAAAACAACTTTTGAGTGGATAGAAGAATACCACAACACCATTGGCAAGTGCTGGTTAATTGGGGTAATACATACTCAAAAATTATTTGGTACAACTTGGTGGAAACAACAAGGCGTATCACTTGTACTTTGTGAAGATGCTATTATTGAAAATATTGACTACAAAAAAATAACAAAACGTAGTTTGGAGCTAGCAGGGGTGGTGTAATTTTTTGAAAAATTATAACCTGTTTGAAAAAATTTGAATAAATGTAGTTTGGTTAAAGCCTCTTAAATTTTTATTATTATTTACACAGCTTTAAAGCCGTGGCAATAAAAACGGACCTACTTAGCTTTAGCCAAACTAATAAAAATTAATATCCAAAACAGCTACTTAGCACCATAGTTTATTAGGTTACTTTTGATAATAAATTAATTTTTTATGAACGCCTACTACTTTAACCTATTCGGCACATTAATGTTTGCCATATCAGGTGCATTAGCAGCATCCGATAAAAATATGTACAAAGATTTATTTGGTATAAGCTTTACCGCTTTTGCTACTGCTGTTGGTGGCGGTACACTAAGAGATATTACATTAGGTAATTACCCAATAAGTTGGATAGCAGATAATAATATTTTAATAATAATTACCCTTGGTATTATTTTAACCTTGGTGCTAAAAAAGCAATTAGCAAAAATTCCAAAAATATTATTATTATTTGATACAGTTGGCATTGCCATTTACACTATTATAGGTTTAGAAAAAGCATTAGAATTAAATGTAGCCCCACTAGCAGCTGCTATTATGGGCTTGTTTACCGCCGTTATGGGTGGCGTAATAAGAGATACTTTAATAAACGAAATACCACAAATTTTTAGAAAAGAAATTTATGCTACCGCTTGCCTTGCAGGTGCATTATTGTATTTAGGTTTGCGTTATTTACAAGTACCAAATACCTTTTTAGATATTAGTAGCATACTGGCAATAATTGGCATCCGTTTAGCAGCGGTAAAGTTTAAATGGAGTTTACCAAAGGTTAATATTTAATTTGCTCTTGGTGTTTTCAATTCTTTTTCGCTAACACTCCATTGCCCTAAGCTTTCGCCTTTAGTGCCAATAAAATCTACTTTTAAAACCCTTTCTTTTGCTTTGCCAGTTATAGAAACCTTACCAAAATTTTGTTTTTCATCTAACCCAAATATTCTGGCAGGGTTATTTTTTTCAGGACCGCTAAATTTATGTGTACCGCTTGTATATGGCGATACTGTTACATCGTATAATGGGTATGTGCCATTTCTTTCTTGCTTAATCACTTCACTATGGTGCCTGTCGCCTGTAAAAAACAAAACACCATTAATTTTATTATCGGCAATAGTTTTCATAAGCATACTATAATCTATAGGAAAACTTCGTACACAATCGTAAGGGCTATACGGATTTAAAACTTGGCTACCAGTTGCAATAATTTTAAACGTTGCAGTACTTGTTGCTAATGCATTTTGCAACCATCGCAACTGCTCATCTCCGTACATTCTTTTTTGCGAATTAGGTTGTCCATTTATGCTATCTGGCAAGTTATCGGCATCTCTAAAATATCTGTCGTCTAGCAAAAAAAAGTCAACATCATTAAAGCTAAACTTTGTATAAACGCCTTTGCCATTTTCGCCATAGCTTGGGTTAAGCCAATAGTTCATAAACACTTTTCTACTTTCTTCTTTTAACACAAAACTACTGTTGCCATCATTTGGTCCAAAATCATGATCGTCCCAAATAGCATAATGCGGCATACTTGCCCAAAATTTTTGCAATACAGTTAAACTCCTAGCTCTGCTAGCTCTATAATTTAAGCCCCAAGGCGTAAAATAATCTACCTCTCTTGTATACCAATTATCTCCCAACCACAAATGAAAATTTGCAGGTGTATTAGCCATGGTTTCAAATATGGAAGAATCTCCACCATAAGGCTTTCCAGGCCTGTCGTAAATAGGTTCGTTAAAGTAAGAGCAACTGCCTGTTAAAAAGCTAAAGTCGGGTGCTGGTTTTCTAAATTGCCAAAGTTCTTTTGTGGTAAATTGTGTAGCATAATTTAGCTTTATCGGTTTACCATCTATTACTATTGTGTAATTATAAGTTTTATTAATTTCTAAGCCATTTAATTCTATTTTAACTGGATTAAATTCATTCCCTAATACGCCAATATATTTTTTTATTTTTGTACTACTTCCTTCAGCTGTATAGTTTACAGCTACCGATTTAACTTCAGGTGTTACCTCTACCCAAATAGTAGCATTACGCAATTCAACATTGCCAGCCCAAGGACCGCTAACAATGCCGTTTTTATTTTGTGCAAATGAAATTGTTGTTACTAATAAAAATAAAGCAACAAATAGTTTTTTAATTGGCATAAATTTGAAATTGAATATGCGTAAAGATACAAATAAAGTGTTTTTGTTTAGTTTGATGCTATTGTTATCATTTTGTTTTTTAATTAGCTGTAACGAAAAAAAAGCTGCTAGGCAAATAGAACGTAGTTTTTATTATTGGAAAACACATCTGCATTTATCTACCTTAGAAAAAAACTCCTTAGATACACTCGGCATAAAAACATTGTATATAAAGTTTTTTGATGTGGATTGGAGTAGTCAACAACACAAAGCAATACCCATTGCCAAATTAACTACCAATGAAAATTCGTTAAATAGTATTAGAGATAAAAAGTACAGTAATAATTTTAAGTTTACAGTTATTCCAACCATATTTATTACCAACGAAACTTTTATTAATATAGTTACATCTGCAATAAAAAAATTAGCCGATGATGTTATTCAATTAACTACTAATACAATTGCCACTAATGCATTTAATGAAATTGGAGGTATTCAATTTGATTGCGATTGGACGGAAAGTTCAAAAGAAAAGTATTTTTTATTTTTATCTTACATAAAAAAAAATTATGCAAGCACTACGTTAGAAATTAGTGCCACCATTCGTTTACATCAAATAAAATTTTTAAGTAAAACTGGTGTGCCGCCAGTAGATAAAGGAATGTTAATGTGCTACAACATGGGTAATTTAAAAAACCCATCAACCAAAAATTCTATTATTGAAACAACAGAGTTTAAAAAATATATAGGTAATTTAGCTAGCTATCCGCTGCCGCTAGATATTGCTCTGCCACTGTTTGAATGGAATGTTTTGTTTAGAAAAAATATGTACAATGGTATTTTAAGAGATTTTTCTGTTGCTGCCTTCTCTTCCTCCTTTACCCTAAAAAATGAGAACAACTTTACTATTCTAAAAGATACCATTTTACAAGGTTACCAATTTTTAAAAGATGATGTAGTTAGAAATGAAAAAAGCGATTATTCTAACACACTTGAAGTAGCAAAAGAAATAAACCAACGGCTTAAAAATACCCAATTAAGGGTATCGCTCTACCATTTAGATTCTGTAATTTTAACCAAATACAAAACACATGAACTGGAAACTATTTATAACAGCTTGCATTAGCAGTGCATTAATTTCTTTTCCGCAAAATATTATTGGTTGTGGTGGCGAAACTGACCCCTACGATTATTATATTTCCTTTTTTAATCAACACCTAAGCTCCAATAAAACGTACAAACCATTTTATTATACTAATTCGTATTTTTTATACGATGCCGATGAACCAACGCCTGTAAGCACAGTATTGGCTAAAGAATGGAGTGCATATTGTGGGAATGGCGTTACTGAAAAAGATGCAATGCAATTTGTAAATAAATATGCATTGAAAGATGTTACTAGTTTGTATTATGGTATTGAGAAAAAAACTCCGCTAAAAATACCCGATAGTGTTAAGCGTAACAGTATGATGAATTATTTTATAAAAAATAATGATACCGAAGCGTTAGGCTACATAATGTATGCCAAACAAGTAGAGCCTTATGTTTATGCCGAAAGTGAATGGGAAGGGCCTAAAAAAGATGAAGTAAAAATTGCCAAATTAATTAAAAGTGGTAATCAATTATATGCTGCGGCAAAAAAAGATGTTTTTAAATTAAAATATGCCTACCAAATTTTACGTCTAAACCATTACAGTGGTAATTATGGAAATACCATTGTTGAGTACGAGAATTTAGTAGCAAACAATACCACTAAATCTGTATTGCAACCACTTTGCTTAGCGTTAAAGGCTGGTGCATTATTTAAAACTGGCAATAAAAAATTAGCAGCGTATTTATTTAGTAAAGCGTATGCTATGAGTGATGCTAAAAAAATATCTAACTACTTAGGTTTTACGTGGAGTATAAAAAAAGAAGAGGATAAAAAAGAGTATTTAACTCAATGTAAGAATGATGAGGAAAAAGCAACTATGCTTACCTTGTTTTCGCTCAATACGGTTAACAATGACGTTGGCACAGTTAAAGAAATATTTAAACTAAACCCATCTAACGAGGCATTAGAAGTACTAGCTGTAAGAGAAATAAATAAATTAGAAGAACGCTTACTTACGCCAACACTTCAGCAAGAGAAAGGCATTAAACAAATTTATATTAACTATAGCAACAATAACATTGATAGTGTAATGCAACTAGCAACAAAAGATGCTCTACAATTAACTACTTTGTTACACAACATTAGCGAAAGCAACGTTACTGCTAATAAAGCTTTATTTGAAACAGGTGCTGCCTACACATCCTATATGCTTAGAGATTTTACCGGTGCTAAAAAATATTTAGCTAATGCAAAACAATTAAATCCTACTAGCAAAGTATCCGACCAGTGGGCATTAACAAATTTATTAATAACCATAAACGAAAAAGATAAAATTGATGCCGCTTTTGAAGAACAAATTTTACCATCGGTTCAATGGCTTTTGCAAAAAGCAAAAACCGATCCTGTTTTAAAAACAAGCAACAGCTGGAGCGATATTAGCCCTTGGAAACAATTTTATCGTAATCTTTTTAACACCATACTAGCACCACGTTATAGTAAACAAGGCGATGTATATAAAGAAGCATTAGCTTATGGTGCAGCAGACAATACGTATGGCAGCAATTATGTAATGGGTAGCACAAGTGGAATAGATTTTTTACGCAATAAATTAAGTGTAACAGATGTTGAAAAATTATATAGTTTATTAAGTGGCAAACAAAATAAGTTTGAGCAATTTGTAATTAACAACAATATGATAAAATTAACTACGGTTGTTGATTTTGCTGGTACCGCTTATTTGAGAGAAGGTAATTATACAAAAGCAATTGAGTGGTTAAAAAAATCAGCTAACTCATCTCCATTAAATAAAAACGCATTTGTAGATTTGTTGTACGACTTAGAAGAACAATTGCCAACCGAGAAAAAATTTACCACATCAAAACTTTCGTTTGCACAAGAAATGCTACGCTTGCAAGGTTTAGCCAAAACCGATAAAGCCAATACTGCAAAACATTTATATAAAATAGCTTTAGGTTTATATAACACTACACACTATGGCCACACTTGGGAAATTGTACAATATGGTCGTAGTGGTAGCGATGGATATTACATGCCTGATAATGCAACAGCTTTTGAAAAAGAATATTATGGTTGTTACACTGCACACAATACTTTTAAAGCTGCTTTAGAAGCTAGTAGCGATAAAGAGTTTAAAGCAAGATGTTTATTTATGATGGGGAAGTGTAGTCAAAAAACTGTACACCAACCACAATACAGCGAATTTGCAAGCAACTGGGATGAATACGATAAAGCACAAGCCAAATACTTACCTACGTTTAAAAACAATGTTTATTTTCCACAGTTTGTAAAGGAGTATAAGGGTACAAAATTTTATGATGAGGCTTTTAATAGCTGTAGTTATTTGAGGGATTTTGTGAGTAAAAAATAAATTGAACTTTAGTGCAAATAAAAAATGGCTTATGAAAACATAAGCCATTTTTTATTTATTCTGCTACCAACAACTGCTCAAAAAAAGCACCAATATTATTTTTTCTATCTACAAAATGCAACTCCAACATCCAATGCCTTGCATTTCCTTGTTTATCTAATCCTAAAATATCTTTATGATTGTCTGGATGCACATCTAAGCACAAATCTTTAGGGTCGTCGGGTTGTTCATGTGGGTAATAACCAACTATATGCCCAGCAATAGCATTACCAAATTCGTAACCATAGCGTTTACTAAGGTTGTTTATATAATTAAAATATTCAGCACCGGTAAGGCTAGTTTGTTTAAAATACCAAGCATTGGCTTCATGCCATGCAGCTTCTACATCATTTTTTATTTTTAGTTTTAAAGGGTTATTGCCCAAAACATAGGTTCTGCCAAGGTCGGCTTCCCAACCTTCAAATACAGGATGAAAATCAAAGAATAAAATATCATCTTCTTGAATAACCAAATTGGGAGCATCTGCACTATAAGGCACCAAAGTATTAATACCAGTACGTACAATTTTTTTGCCCCAATGAGTATCTACCCCAAAATCATCTTTAGCAATTTGCACTATTTCATCGCTAAGTTGTTGCTCTGTTTTTCCAGCAACAATTAATCCTCTTTGTTCAACTACATTAAATAATTCTTTTGCTTTATTTTCGGCAGCAAATAAGTGTTGTTTTACCTTGTTCATAATAATTAGTTTAATGGTATAAAAAGAGGATGCTGGTTGTAGAGTTTTTACATAAAAAGTAATCTTACTTCTTCCAATTTCTATCAAATAATTTTTTCAACTCTACCTTAAAAGCAGAACTAAATATTTCTTGTGGTTTTAATGAGGAATCAGCCATATCTATTTTATAAAATACCTTTTCATCATCAGCATTAAACTTCTTATCATTATTTGCATCTTTTAGCCCTTCTAATAAAAGAAAAGAATTATTTTTTGGGAACGTTTTTTGTGTAACGCTTATGTTATCTGGAGACACTTGTCTAAAATTACTCCCGTCATTATTACTTATAAAAAAGTATGCAGGATCATCGGTACTTAATTTTTTATCTCCATTATAATCATCGATGTAAACTGTATAAAAAATATAGGAAGAATATTTAGCAGTTTCAATGTGCCCTACTGCCGTGGATTTTCTGTTGTAACTGCCATAATAATTATCGTACACATTGTAGCCCCCAATTAATATTTTTTTATTGGGCTCTAACAAAGCAGATTCGTTTGTTTTGTAATTATAAAATATTACATTCCAATATAAAGCTCCTTCACCCCTTTCTTTGCTGTAGCTTGAAAACGACTCTTCTTTACCCTTTGCATCTTTTATTTGTAGTGGAAATAATACATAATCATTCAATGTATCGGTTACTTGATAACCCTCCACTAAATTAATGGCTACTCCATCAAGTGTTTGCAAAACTGGAGTAGTGTCATTTGTTGGCGTAGTTCCTTGTTTAGGTTTATTTTCATTTGCATTACAAGAATAAATAAGGATAAGTAATAGAGGAATAAATTTTTTCATACAGTTAATTTATTCAAATGTAGTAAATTAGGTTATAGGGAGATGAGTGAATTGGTTTTTTGATTTGTTAATTTTTTTACTATCCTATTTTTTTGGTGTAAGCGTATTTAAAAGTAGATATAAAAATCAACAATAAAGGTCTATAAAGTTCCCCAATGGTATACTGATAAACGGATTGTGACACAACAATGCCGCTATGAAAATATACCGCTGGTAATCAAAATAAAAAATCCGTTACAATCTGCAACAATCCGTTTCACCTGCCTGCTGGCAGGCAGGTCTGTGTCTCTCATGTAGATTTCTCCTATCGTCGAAATGACAGAAAAAAAACCACCAGTCTTTCAACTGATGGCTCTTTTTTATTGTGCTTATGTTATCCTCAAATTTATTTTTGTTGGTCACAGACCAACAAAGGCTTAAAGCCCCTTTAGGGGTTTGGGGTTTAACTACAACCCATACTGTTACCGCAATTCAAGCATTTGTAGCAAGTGCCGCTACGTACTGTAATGTGACCACAAGTGTTACAAGCTGGTGCATCGCTTTGCATACTTTTAGCAGCAGCGTTTACAGCGTCCATTGGGTTAAATGTTGGTTTTGTACTTGCCATTCTATGCTCTGCCTTGGCAGGTGTTGGGGCAATGCTTCCTACTATTCGTACATCGCTAAGCTCTTGCTTGCGTTCGCCAATAGTTGGTGTATCAATATCCCAAGGTTCGTTGCCAAGGTTTTGTACTTCTGGCTTATCTAATACATGAACTAAATCGTTACGCCCTAAATATTCGTACGCTAAGGAACGGAACATAAAGTCGATGATAGAAGTTGTTGATTTAATATTTGGATGCTCTACCATTCCGGCTGGTTCAAAACGAGTGAACACAAATTTTTCTACATATTCTTCTAACGGCACTCCATATTGTAAACCTATGGAAATAGCAATGGCAAAACAGTTTAGCATACTTCTCATAGTTGCTCCTTCTTTAGCCATGTCTATAAAAATTTCTCCTAAGGTTCCATCGTTGTATTCGCCGGTACGTAAGAACAATGCCTGACCATTTATTTTTGCTTTTTGCGTAAAGCCTCTACGCTTTGCTGGTAAAGCTCTACGCTCTACAATCATGGCTAGCTGACGCTTTAATGATGTATCTGCACTGCTTTGTACTCTTTTATTCATTTCATCTAACAACTCATCTATGGTTAATTTACCCATATCTACCATGCTAGAAATATTTGCTGCTAATTCTGCTGCTTTATCTTCAGAGATTACATCATCTAATTTCTTCTTTTTGTCAGATTTGTTGCTAAGTGGTTGGCTTAATTTACTTCCATCTCTATACAATGCACAAGCCTTTAATCCAAGTTCCCAACTCATTCTGTAAGAGTCTGCAATTTCTTCTACTGTTGCTTCGTTTGGAAGATTAATTGTTTTAGATATTGCTCCACTTAAAAAAGGTTGTGCTGCACCCATCATACGTATATGACCATGTGCATGTATGTAGCGTTGGCCAATTTGCCCACACTTATTTGCACAATCAAAAATTGATAAATGTTCATCTTTTAATTCTGGAGCACCTTCTACTGTCATTGTTCCACAAACGAATGTATTGGCTGCTTCAATTTCTTCATCGCTATAACCTAATGCTTCAAGCATACTCCAACCAAAGTCGTTGTATTGCTCTGGTTTAAAACCAAGGCGTTGCATTGTTTCTTCGCCAAAGGCGTAAATGTTAAATACAAAACCAATTTCAAAGGCACTGCCTAAAGTTGTTTCAACTTTATCTAACTCGGCTTGTGTAAATCCTTTGGCTAATAAAGATTGTGTATTAATAAACGGAGCACCATTTAATGTGGCATGTCCTTTTGCATAATTTACAATTGTTTCAATTTGCTCTGGGCTATATTTTAAATTGCGTAATGCCGCTGGCACACTTTGGTTTATTATTTTAAAATAACCACCACCGCTTAATTTTTTAAATTTAACTAAGGCAAAATCTGGCTCAACACCTGTGGTATCGCAATCCATTACCAAACCAATTGTACCTGTTGGTGCAATTACAGTGGTTTGTGCATTTCTATAGCCATACTTCTCACCCATTTGTACTGCATCATCCCAAGCTTTAGTTGCAGCTTTTAATAAATAATCTGGGCAATATTTTGCTTGAATACCTTGTGGTTTTATTTCTATTCCTTCAAAAGCATCTTGTGCATCGTAAGCAGCGGCACGGTGGTTACGCATTACCCGTAGCATGTGTGTTTTGTTTTCTTCGTACCTATCAAAGGCTCCAAGGAAGCTTGCCAACTCCGCCGATGTTTTGTATGCAACACCAGTCATAATAGCGGTAATAGCTCCAGCAATGCCTCTTGCTTCTTCGCTATCGTAAGCAATGCCTAATACCATAAGCATACTACCAAGGTTTGCATAGCCTAAACCTAACGTTCTATAATCGTAACTTAATTGTGCTACTTCTTTACTTGGAAATTGTGCCATTAATACCGAAATTTCTAACACTGTTGTCCATAAACGGCAAGTATGTTCAAACCCTTCTACATTAAATGTGTTGGTACTTTCATCAAAAAACTGACGAAGATTTACACTAGCCAAATTACAAGCCGTGTTATCTAAAAACATATACTCACTACAAGGGTTACTTGCTCTTATTGGTCCACCTTCTGGGCAAGTGTGCCACTCATTAATAGTAGTATCGTATTGTGTTCCAGGGTCAGCACAACGCCATGCAGCATAATTAATTTTATCCCATAAATTTTGTGCATTTACTTTACGCATTGTACGTCCATCACTCCTTCCTTTTAATTCCCACTCTCCACCTTCATCTAATACTTTAAAAAAACTATTTGGAATACGTACGGAGTTGTTACTATTTTGTCCGCTAACCGTTTTATATGCTTCGCCTTCGTAGTCGCTTGCATAACCTGCAGCAATTAACGCAGCTACTTTATCTTCTTCTTTTGTTTTCCAACTTACAAATTCTTCAATTTCTGGATGGTCTAAATCCAAGCAAACCATTTTAGCTGCTCTACGAGTAGTACCACCACTTTTAATAGCACCTGCTGCTCTATCTCCAATTTTTAAAAAGCTCATTAAGCCGCTACTTGTTCCACCACCACTTAATTTTTCGCCTTCTCCACGTATGCTACTGAAATTGGTACCTACACCACTTCCGTATTTAAAAATTCTAGCCTCTCTTACCCACAAATCCATAATACCGCCTTCGTTAACCAAGTCATCATCTACACTTAAAATAAAGCAAGCATGTGGTTGTGGCCTTTCGTAAGCGTTTGCCGATTTTTTTAATACGCCATCAATAGCATCTACATAATAATGCCCTTGTGGCTTACCTGTAATGCCATACACTTCATGCAAGCCTGTATTAAACCATTGTGGGCTATTTGGCACACAAGCTTGGTTTAAAATAGAGTACACTAATTCATCGTAAAATATTTCTGCATCGTTGGGGGTTGCAAAATAATTATATCTTTCGCCCCACACTCTCCAGCAATGAGCCATGCGGTGGGCAACTTGTTTTACTGTTGTTTCTCTACCTGTTGTTCCATCTGCATTAGGTACACCAGCTTTTCTAAAATATTTTTGTGCCAAGATATCTGTAGCAATTTGGCTCCATTGTTTTGGAACTTCTACATTATCCATTTGAAAAACCACTTCGCCAGTTGGGTTTTTAATTACAGATGTTCGATAGTCGTACTCAAACATATCGAAGGGGTTAATGCCTTGAGTGGTAAATTGGCGGCTAAACTGTAGCCCTTGGGTTGATTGTTTTTTTGTTGGCATAAAATATATAGGTTGCTTGGTTAGTATATTAACGAATTGTTAAGCAAACGAAAATATCTTTTGTAAGTGAACAAACAAAGGTTTAAATATTAACACCTGTGCATAAAAATGGTGGATAATTTTTTAGATTCAAACGGGTAGGGCATTTGGCAATTTTTCCCCATTAAATTTAAAAAATGTTTGTTTAAAATGTTGGAAAATTCGCTAGAAGATACAGAGGTTGATTTTAGGGCATTT
>JANNWD010000028.1:0-1567 GCA_031408315.1 Bacteroidota bacterium | reverse complement strand
TTACTTCGTTCGCTTAAATCCAGCTTGGGAGCAAACTTTGGGCTTCACTACCGCAGAATTAATGGCAAAACCCTATCTAGACTTCGTACATCCCGACGATCGCGCCGCAACCCTAGCGACTGCCCAAGGATTGAGTAGAGGTCAGATGGTGATTAGGTTTGAAAATCGCTACCTTTGTAAAGATGGCTCCTATCGCTGGCTATCGTGGAGTTCGAGACCGTATGACGAGCAGAATTTGGTATATGCAGTCGCCTATGATATCACCGAACAGAGGCGTGATGAAGAACTACTCCGCCAGAGTGAGGAATTAAAACGTCGCATCTTGGAGAGCAGTCGCGACTGTATCAAAGTTGTGGACTTACAAGGTCGTTTGATGTACATGAACGATTACGGACAGTCACTGATGGAAATTGATGACTTTGATACTGTCGCTAGGAGTCAATGGATCGAATTCTGGCAAGATAGCGCACGAGAATCGGCTCAAACTGCCTTTAGTACGGCATTGGCGGGAGGAGTCGATCGGTTTGATGGGTGTTGTCTGACTGCCAAAGGTACACCGAAATGGTGGGAGGTCGTTGTGACACCGATCCTTTCTACCGATGGACAGGTCAGCCAAATTTTATCGGTTTCGCGCGATATGACCGAACGCAAACGGATGGAGGCGGTGCGGCTAGCCGCCGAGCAAGAGCGGGATCGATTCTTCAGTCAGTCGATCGATCTCTTGGCGATCGGCAATTTCGAGGGGTATTTTGAGCGGATCAATCCGGCTTTCGAGCGATTGTTGGGTTTTACGGAAACTGAATTTGTCTCCCGACCCTTTGTCGATTTCGTGCATCCAGACGATCGCGAAGCTACCCTAGCTGCCGCTCAAAGCTTGGCAGAGGGAGAGATCTTAGTTGACTTCGAGAATCGGTGTCAGTGTAAAGATGGCTCCGATGTCTGGTTGTCATGGACTGCGACACCATACCAGCAGAGCAATTGTTGGTATGGTGTCGGTCGAGATATAACCCTTCGCAAACGCCAATCAGCGGCACTACTGCAAAGCGAACGGAAGTTTAGTGCCATTTTCAACCAGACTTTCCAGTTAATGGGATTAGTGAGTCTTGATGGAGTGTTGCTGGAGGTCAATCAAGCAGCTTTAGATTCAATCGCGGCTCTAGAGTCCGAAATCATCGGTAAAAGCTTTTGGGACGCTCCCTGGTGGCATACAAAGCAACTTCAGCAGCAAGTCAAAGCGGCGATCGCTACTGCCGCCAGCGGTCAATTTGTCCGGTATGAAGTAGAATTTCCCAATCTCAGTGGCGAAATGACGATTACTGACTTTTCGCTCAAACCGATGTTTGATGAGGTCGGACGAGTTGAATCGATCGTCGCCGAAGCCCACGATATCACCGACCGCAAACAGGCTCAAGCCGATTTGGAACAGCGAAATCAAGAGCTAGACAGCTTTGTCTACGTCGTCTCTCACGATCTCAAAGCACCCCTGCGGGCAGTTGCCAATCTCTCCCAATGGATCGAGGAAGACTTTGACGGATCGCTCAGTGTCGCCAATCAACAGCAAATGACC
>JANNWD010000027.1:0-1635 GCA_031408315.1 Bacteroidota bacterium | reverse complement strand
GCTCTACGCGCCTTACTCGGACAAGACCATGATGCGCGACGTGATCGGCTACGAGATGAGCCGGGCCATGGGGCACTACGCGCCGCGCACGCGCCTGGTCGAGGTATTCGCCCACACCGGCAATGGCACGCTCACCTACCGCGATTACGCTGGCGTGTATGTGCTGGCGGAGAAGATCAAACGCAGCAAGGAGCGGGTGAACATTGAGAAGCTGCGCCCCGAAGACACGACCGCGCCGGAAGTCACGGGCGGCTACATTCTCAAGCGCGACCATGGCGCTTCCAACGGCAATAACAATCGCGGACGCGGCGGCGGCTCGCCCCCTCGTGCGCCCAACGACGGAACCGGCTTCATCACGCCGCGCGGGTTGCACCTCTTCTACGCCGAACCGGATGAGGATGAGCTGAACGAGGCGCAAAAGAAATGGGTCGGACGCTACATGGCGGATTTTGAACGCGCGCTCTACTCCGTGAATTTCAGCAATCCCACCAACGGCTACGCCAAGTATCTCGATGTCGCGACCTTCATTGATTACTTCTGGCTGGTCGAATTCACACGCAACGTGGATGGCTTCCGCTACAGCTCCTTTTTTCACATTCCGCGCGGTGGCAAAATCACGATGGGGCCGGCGTGGGACTGGAACCTGAGCTTTGGCAATGCCGACTACTACGACGCCTACGAAACGTCGGGCTGGTATTACGAAAACCTGCGCGACACGGAGATTTCCTGGATTGACCGGCTGCGCGAAGACCCGGACTTCATGCAGCGCGCCACTGATCGCTGGGCCGAACTTCGCCGCGACGTGTTTGCCTCGGATAAAATGATGCGGCAGGTCGATGGCCTGCGCGCGCAGTTGGAAGAATCACAGGCCCGCAACTTCCGCCGCTGGCCGATCATGGGGCGAGAGGTCACGCCCAACTACTTTGTGGGCCAGAGCTACGCCCAGGAAATTGATTGGATGAAGAAGTGGATGAAAGATCGGGCTACCTGGATTGACCTGCAATTTCCCGCCCCGCCCACGCTTTCAGAAAAATCAGGAGCCGTGGCTGCGGGGGCAAAGGTGACCTTGAGCGGCACGCCCGGTGAAATTATTTACACCCTCGATGGCAGTGATCCTCGCGTTTTCGGGGGCGGGAAATCGGCCTCCGCCCAAGTTTACAAAACGCCGCTGACCATCGACCGGGCCATGAAAATCACCGCCCGCCTCCGGCGTGGTGAACAGTGGAGCGCGCCCGTCACGGCGACCTACACGGCCGCAGGACCGTCGGCGGCGAAGAAGTGAGAACGGGGAGGCTGGCTGTCCGACATGGATTTGAACCATGACTGGGTGAGTCAAAGTCACCTGTGCTACCATTACACCATCGGACAAGAGGGGCGGAAGTTATCGTCCGGTTGATTGGGTGCAAAGAAAATTTTGCCGCCGCTTGATTCAAAATGCCCGGCGATTATGATTTCCACCCATGCTTCGACCAACTGTCTTTGCCGCCGTCCTCGTTCTCGCCGCGGGTCTTCCCCTGCCCGCCGCCCAGTTCGTCACGGACACCAATCGCAACGCCCCCAAGATCGCCGCCGCCTCGGAGGAAGGCGAACTGGCCATGAAACGCTTTCGCATCCCGAAGGGCTTCAAGGTCGAAC
>JANNWD010000026.1:0-2731 GCA_031408315.1 Bacteroidota bacterium | reverse complement strand
ATTTTATTTATTTGTGGTGGTGCTTTTGCTGATTTGGATAAGATTATTCGACAACGTACAGAGAAAAGTGGCATCGGGTTCTCCGCGAATGTCCACAGCGAAAAAGATCAAAAAGTGTTTAGCGAATTAATGAAATTAGCTGAGCCAGAAGATATGATTCGCTTTGGTTTAATTCCTGAGTTTATCGGACGACTGCCGGTCATCGCTGCGCTCGATGAGCTAGACGAAGACGCGTTAATGTCTATTTTAACCGAACCCCGCAATGCACTCACTAAGCAGTATGCAAAGTTGTTCAGTATGGAGAATGTTGAGCTAGAGTTTCGTCCAGAGGCTTTGCGTGAAATCGCTAAGCGCTCAATGAAACGCAAGTCTGGCGCTCGTGGTTTACGTTCTATATTGGAACATGTGCTGTTAAATACGATGTATGAATTGCCTTCGCTTGAAAATCTGCAGAAGGTTGTGGTTGATGCCTCAGTGATTGAAGGTAAAAGCGAGCCGTTGTTAATTTATGCGGGAGAAGGCGAGATCGCACCGAAGAAGCCGGCTAAAGTACGCTCTACCGGCACTGCTGCGCCGAAATCTGCCGCCAAATAAGGAGCGTTGATATGGCTACCAAGAAGCAAAGCAAATTTCCAGTACTACCCTTGAGAGATGTGGTGGTCTATCCCCATATGGTTATTCCCCTATTTGTTGGGCGAAATAAGTCGATCAAAGCCTTAGATCTCGCGATGGAAACGGACAAACAGATCTTTCTGGTCGCGCAGAAGGAAGGCGGAATCAACGACCCGAAACCGCAAGACATTTATCAGGTGGGTACTTTGGCCACCGTTTTGCAGATGTTGAAACTTCCCGATGGTACGGTCAAGGTGTTGGTTGAAGGTAATCAACGGGCCAATGTCGTCAAGTATGAAGAAGGCACAGAATACTCTACCGCCGAAATCGCTTTTGTTCATGAGGTCATTGATCCTGAAGATGATCTTACTGTCATTATTCGCTCATTGTTGAATTGCTTCGAAGAGTACGTGAAAATTAATAAACGTATTCCACCCGAAATCCTCAATTCTTTATCAGGCATAGAAAACCCGGCGCGCTTGGCGGATACCATTGCCGCCCATGTTCCTTTGACTTTGCATGATAAGCAAATGATTTTAGAAGCGCGGAATATCCGTGAACGCCTGGAATTGGTGTTGGTCTATTTTGAGGCTGAAATAGACAAAATGCAGGTCGAAAAACGGGTGCAGAAACGTGTTAAATCCCAAATGGAAAAGAGTCAGCGCGAGTATTATCTTAATGAAAAAATGAAAGCCATCCAAAAAGAGTTGGGCGAAATTGATGATACCACGGGCATGACGGAGCTTGAACAGCTCGAGTCAAAGATCAATAAGGCAGGGATGTCGGTAGAAGCGAAAGCGAAAGCGTTGGCAGAGTTGAATAAACTGAAGATGATGCCCATGATGTCGGCAGAGGCGACCGTATCACGAAATTATTTAGATTGGCTATTATCGGTGCCCTGGAAGAAGAAATCTACGGTCAGTACTGACCTGGCTAAGGCCGAAGCCGTATTAGAACATGATCATTTTGGTCTAGAGAAGATCAAAGAGCGGATTATCGAGTATTTAGCGGTGCAACAGCGTGCCAAGAAGGTTAAAGGTCCTATTTTGTGTTTAGTCGGGCCGCCGGGTGTTGGTAAAACGTCCTTAGGTGAATCCATTGCGCGGGCCACGGGACGTGAATTTGTGCGTATTTCTTTAGGTGGTATTCGTGATGAAGCGGAAATCCGTGGCCATCGTCGTACTTATATTGGCTCATTGCCGGGTAAAATCATTCAGAAATTAGCCAAGGTTAAAGTGCGTAATCCACTGTTTATGCTGGATGAAGTGGATAAGATGGCAATGGATTTTCGGGGTGATCCTGCTTCGGCTTTGCTCGAGGTTTTGGATCCTGAGCAAAATCATGCGTTCAATGACCACTACCTAGAAGTCGATTATGATTTATCGGATGCCATGTTTATTGCGACCTCGAACTCTTTGAATATTCCTCCGGCGTTGTTAGATCGGATGGAAGTGATCCGTCTGGCGGGGTACACTGAAGATGAGAAGCTTAATATTGCTGTGCGTTATCTCGTCCCAAAACAGTTGCAGCAGGCCAATCTAAAACCAGAAGAAATCAGCATTACCGAAAGTGGTGTGCTTGAACTTATCCGTCACTACACCCGAGAAGCGGGCGTGCGGAATTTAGAGCGTGATATCGCTAAACTCTGTCGGAAGGTCGTCAAAGAAATCTATTTTAGCAAGAAAAAAGGCAAGTCTAAGCGCGCCGTTATTACCGCGAGCAATATCGAAAAATATTTGGGTGTGAAGAAATTCCGTTTTGGTTCTGCTGAAGAGCAGAATCAGGTCGGTCAAGTCACCGGGTTGGCCTGGACTGAAGTCGGTGGAGAATTGCTGAAGATCGAATCAGCCGTTATGCCTGGTAAGGGCAAGACGTTGATTACCGGGCGTTTAGGTGACGTTATGCAGGAATCAATTCAGGCGGCGATGACTGTGGTGCGCTCCCGTGCTCATGTGCTCGGTATTAATGATAAGTTTTTTCAAGAAAATGATATTCATATTCATGTGCCAGAAGGCGCAACTCCTAAAGATGGTCCTAGCGCGGGTATTGGCATGGTCACGGCGATTGTTTCAGCCATTACAAAAATCCCTGTGCGCGCTGATGTGGCGATGACGGGTGA
>JANNWD010000025.1:0-13594 GCA_031408315.1 Bacteroidota bacterium | reverse complement strand
CCCAGGTGGTATTATTGCTCCTGCAGCTACTTCGCCTAATGAATTAGTGGTCAACGGATGGAGCCCAAGTAAACGAAATAATCCTTTTGCCAATAGTGGAATGGTGGTAACGGTTGAGTTGGAAGATGCCATAAAAAGTTTAGAAGGGTTAGAAAGGTTTAGGAGTTTAGGAAGTTTAGAAAAAAATCCGTTAGCATTAATGTATTTTCAACAAATGGTTGAGCAGAATTGCTTTGCCGCTGGTGGTGGTAAATTTGTAGCACCTGCACAACGTATGGTTGATTTTAGTACTAATATTTCTTCTTCAACTTTACCTACATGCAGTTACCAGCCTGGCTTACATACTAGTAATTTAAAGGAAGTATTACCACTTTTTATTTATGATGCTTTAGCAAAAGGGTTTATTGAATTTGGTAAAAAAATGAAAGGGTATTACACAAATGATGCAGTAGTAGTTGCTACAGAAAGTCGTACCTCATCTCCAGTTCGTATTCCTAGAAATAACGAAACGCTTACTCATCCACAATTGCAAAATTTATATCCCTGTGCCGAAGGTGCTGGTTATGCAGGAGGAATTGTAAGTGCATGTATGGATGGAGAAAGAGTGGCAAAGCAATTAGCTAATGTGCTAGTGTGCTAATGTGCTAATGTGCTAATGTGCTAATGTGCTAATGTGCTAATGTGCTAATAATTGTTTAACCTTTTTACAAATAGTTGCTTCGTACTTATAATTATTTTTAACCGTTCATAATTATTGCATTTTAATTATACACCTTCGTATTACATTTACACCATAACTCTTTAACATGAATATTTTAGAACTCCACAATCTTAAAAAATATTTTGCTACTCAAAAAGCTGTTGATGATATTAGCATGGAAATAAAGCAAGGAAGTATTTTTGGTTTGCTTGGTCCTAATGGTGCTGGTAAAACAACCTTAATACGGATGATTACAGGCATATTTTATCCCGATGCTGGTGATATTATTTTTAAAGGCAAAAAATTTGATGCTGAAAAAGATGCTCAATTAATTGGTTATATGCCTGAGGAAAGAGGTTTGTATAAAAAAATGAAAATTGGTGAGCAAGCATTGTATTTAGCCCAACTAAAAGGGTTGAGTAAAAAAGATGCCATGATAAAAATTAAAGAGTGGTTTAGGCGATTAGAAATGGAAAGCTGGTGGAATAAAAAAGTAGAAGATTTGAGTAAAGGCATGGGGCAAAAATTACAATTTGTTATTACAGTTTTGCATGAGCCCAATTTAATTATTTTAGATGAACCCTTTAGCGGCCTTGACCCCATAAATGCTAATTTAATTAAAGATGAAATTTACCGATTAGCAAAAAATGGCACTACCATTATTTTTAGTACACACCGTATGGAGCAGGTAGAAGAAATTTGCGATCATATTGCTTTGGTAAATAAAGGCTGTAAAATATTAGATGGAACTGTACAACAAATAAAGCAAGATTTTAAAGAAAATTTATTTGAAATTCAATTAGAGCAAATACCTGAAACTATAAACAATAGTGCATTTGAGCTAATTGGCATAAATAAAAATGGCCTTACTGTAAAAATAAATGAAGGATATAAACCTAACGATGTGCTCAGTTATTTTATGAATCAAAGTGTTGGTATTATTTCGTTTAAAGAAATACTGCCTTCGCTAAATGAAATTTTTATTAAGTTGGTAGAGGGTACACCAACGGCAAGGCAATTTGAAACTATTTCTGCTTAATTACACCTACTTAAAACAACTACTAAAATGAAAAAAATATCTTTAATTATACAAAGAGAATTTTTAACCAGGGTAAGAAAAAAAACATTTATAATTGGCACTATTCTTTTTCCATTACTATATTTAGCCTTAATATTTGGCACCGGATATATTGCCGATAAAACAAAAGAAGATTTAAAAGTAGCATTAATAGATAAGAGTGGACTATTTACTCAAAATTTGCTTACACAAACCAGTGATGGAGATACATTAAATAAATTAACTTTAATAACGTCTAACAAAGAAAATATTATTACTCATTTTGATTCATTGGGGTATGATGGTTATATGGTTATTCCACAAAATTTTGATTGGAAAAAAGGGGTAGATAGTGTTTTAATAAATACAAAAAAATCATTTGGATTGGGTGCATTTTCTCCGGTAGAAAAAAAATTAAACAATGCTTGGAAAAAAATAAGAAATGATAGCTTAGGTATAGACACAATAAAAGAAAAAATTATTGCTAAAAATATCTCTCTAAAATTAAACAACGAAAAAAATAAAACGGCCAATGCTGGTGCTGCTACTATGATTGGTTATGTATGTGGCTTTTTAATGTATTTAATTTTATTGCTTTATGGCAGCCAAGTAATGATGGGTGTTACAGAAGAAAAAACAAATAGAATTGCTGAAGTGGTAGTATCTAGCGTTAAACCTTTTCAATTAATGATTGGTAAAATTGTAGGCATAGGTATGGTGGCTTTAACACAATTTTTAATTTGGATTGCTTGTATATTTTTAATTTATAATTTAACTAAATCAGCTGGTGTAAGTACGGGTGCAGCATCAGATGTTGTTGGCAAAATACAACATGTTTTTACCACAGTAAATATTCCTTTGGTGGTGGGTTGTTTTATTTTTTATTTATTGGGTGGTTTCTTCTTTTACTCCTCTTTATATGCTGCTATTGGTAGTGCTATAAATGAAGATATGAGAGAGGCACAATCGCTTAGTTTTCCTATAACTATGTTGGTGATTTTTTCTATTGCCTTGATGACTCCTGCCATTAGTAATCCAAGCAGTAAAATAGCAGTATGGGCAAGTATTATTCCTTTTAGCTCACCAATTGTAATGATGGCTCGTATTCCTTTTGGTGTACCAAACACAGTGCCTTATTGGCAATTAGCTTTATCAATGCTTAGTTTAATAATTGGTTTTATGTGTACAACTTGGTTTGCCGCAAAAATTTACAAAACGGGTATTTTAATGTATGGCAAAAAACCTAGTTGGAAGGAAATGATAAAGTGGGCATTTACAAAATAGACTATCTCTTAACTTCTATTTTAAAGGCTCAGTTTGTGGAATAGCATCTGTAACTAGGCTACTACTGCTATTGGGTTCTTTTACTTTTGTAGCTTTTTCTATCGCCTTGTTTAGTTCGTTGCCAAGGTAATTACTAACTACCTTCCAACTAACTAAAATTAAACCTAGAAATATACCTAAAAAAGCACCAATTAAAGCATACATCATTTTTGATTTTTGTACTGTTTCAAAGGGTGGTTCAGGTCTGTCCAACGGTTCAATAATTGGAGTTTCTTTTTGTAATTTATATGCTGCTGATTCTCGATTATTTATAGCGTAATAATATTGCGATTGAACTGTTTGTTTCTCCAATTGAAGATTTATTTTGGGAGTACTGTACCGCTTTAATTGTTCGTCGGTAAAAAAAGTTTTTTCATCTAACGCTATTGCTTTAGCATCTAAAATATTTAATGCTCGTCTTAACGAGTCGGCTTTTTGCACAGCAAATTCGTAATCAATTTGTGCTTTTTTCTTTTTCAAATCAATATAAAACTCTGAAAGTTTATCAATATATATGTAACTTATTTCTCTTGCTAAGTCTGCACTACTGTTTTGAAAAGTTAGCTCCAATATTCCATTTTTACCTACTTTGGCAATAAATGATCCTTTTAAAATTCCACTTGCTGTATTGGCTAATGAAGCACTGTCCGTAAAGATTTTTATTTTTTCGTATTGCATAAAGCCAGTATGCTTATTATTTTCATCAATTAGTAACTCAGCAATCGTTCTATTTTTAAATTTTGGCACTCTTGACATGGCTACAGCATCCCTAGTTCTTCTACTAGTGGCTAATTCAACAATATTTATTGAGGCATCTGCTGTAAATGATTTTGGAGCATCTGCTAAACCCAATAAGCTACCAATAGCCGAACCAGTAACCGAGTTATCGTTGTTAGAGTTTAGTGGGAATACGGTTGACTTAGCTATATATATTTTTACATTTTGTTTGGCTAAAAAATAAAATCCTGCTGCAAATAACAAACCCATTAAAAGAATTACCCAACTAAATCTTTTAATCCTGTCTAATAATTTTTTTATTAATTCTGCAGTATTCATTTAATGTAATATTTATTAAATAATTTTTATTGTATAATTTTTGCAATTATTGCGGCGGTAGCAATTGGAATACTTGCTAAAACCACTTGTATAACAGCATCTGTTACTTCTCTACCTTCTGGTCTAAATGGTACATTAATTGTTGCACCTTCCTCTACTTTTGGATAAAAATGAAAAAATAAAATATTGGTAGTTCGTTTACTTTTCCCATTAGCATAAGTAACATACAATCTCCTTTTCCATGGTCTAATTCCATAACCACCAGCCTTATCAATATAGTATCCAACTCTAGTATGCTCTTTGTCAAATGTAAGTTTTAAAGGAGATTGTACAGTTCCCTTTACACTAACAAAAGGATTAATTTCTGGAACAAAAATTATATCTCCTTCTTGTAAAACAATATCGTATTTAGAGTTTTTATATTTTAATGCTTTATACAAGTCTATACTTACAGGTTCTTGTGAAGCTTCGGCTATCGTTGTTTTTACTGAGTCCAATACAATGCTTCCAATAGAGTCTGTAAAAGAAGTTACATTTTTAGTTACATTATCTCTGTAATACTGCGTTTTTTTACGATATAAAATTGCACCGCTAACATCTGCATTTTCACGTAATCCCCCAGCTCTAGTAATATAAGAGGATAATCGTTCGTTTTTATTTAAACGAGGGTATGGTCCAGAGTATTTAACCAATCCATTTATTTGAACTAACTGTTGCAATTCAAAAGATGGATTTTTACGAACATATACTTGGTCATAAGGCTTTAATGTATAATTTGCCGAAGCAGTATCTAATTCAAGCGTTGGTAAAACTTTTATAGTTCTTAAAATTGTTCTGGTTGGTGTCTGGTCTCTCTTTGCCGAATCAATATCAATTACACTCGAAATTTCTATCCTACCATATTCTGCTGATTGCTTTAAACCTCCCGACAAATACAATAAATCTTGCAATGTCATTCCACCATACTTATTTACTCTCCCTTCTTTACGTATTTCGCCAAAAATTTCTACGTATTGCCTATCGCCAAATTGATTGTTGTTAAATAATAAAATTTGATCGTTAGCATAAATTGGCACATTAAAAACACTCGATGTATCGTTATTAGTAATATCAGTAAGATTAACATCTACCCTACTCGTTTTAATATTTGTACTATCCCCTCCGCCCCTAAAAATATAAGCTCTTGGCAAATAGGTGTTTCGTGTAATACCGCCTGCTCTGTTTAATAAATCAAATAACCTATCCCCTTTTCGTATTTCGTATTGACCAGGATAGCTTACTTCTCCTTTAATTTCTGCTTTATTAATAAACCCAGGATTAACTGCAATTACTTTTATAATATCCCCGTCAACCAATTCATAATCTTCTTTTGCAAATCTTGGATCATTTGTTGGATTTATAATTGCAGTAGCATTTACATCTTTAATATTTTGTTTTTCTAACTCTGTTCTAAATATTTTCATTCCACTGCTAAAGGCATCTCTCTCTAAACCACCTGCATACTTAAGCAATGCTTTAACACCTTCCCCTTTTTTTAATTGAAAATACATTGGGCGTTTAAATTTACCTTCTGCCTTTACTCTTTTTTCTACGGTTTGTACAATTACAAAATCGTTATTTTCTAGGTAGATGTGTTTTCCAAAATCTCCTGTAGTTAAATATTTATAAACATCAAGTTCGTCAATTACTCTACCATTTCTTTTTATTTGTATTTCTCTAATATTAGCTAACTCTGATGGGCCACCTGCAAGTGCAATAACATTAAATGCATTTGTAAAAGCCGAAACAGTTACTGGACCTTGCTTATTTACTTCGCCAGCAACATTTACACTTATTGTACGTGGTTGTCCTAAGCTAATTGTCATATTTGTGCTAGCAGGTACATACGCTTTAAAACGTTGCATAAGCATAGAACGAACGTTAGCAAATGTTAATCCTTGCACATAAATTTTACCGATAGATGCTGGAAATATTGAACCGTCTCTTGCAACTGTATAATCTAATGTAGCTTCTGCCCCATTCCACATACTTACAATAATTTGATCGTAAACACCAATGGGATAATCTAACGGTGGAGTAGATAATTCTGATATTGAAGCTACAATACCGCCTTTAAATAAGTTCATTCCATAAGTATCTTCAGTTGTTGGTCTTGATTGTGGCGTATTTTCTCTTACCAAACTATCTCTATCAATTTTATCTTTTAATGATTTATTCTTATCCTTCCCTGTCTCTTTTTCTTTATTTTTATCTGATAATAAATTATTTAACTCTGCAGGGCTCATTTGAGTGCCAGTTGGCAATTGAGGAAGTTCACCTTTACTAGGATCGGTAGTTATTGGTGGCTGTGCTTGTGCAAGAGAAACATTAAAAATTAAGAGTAAACAAAATACTATTACTATCTTATTAATCTCTACAATATTTATACCCATTTGTTTTACCATTTGTTGTGTATTGATTTGCACAATTTTAAAATTGTGCAAATG
The DNA here is from genome assembly GCA_031408315.1 of Bacteroidota bacterium. GTDB lineage: Bacteria > Bacteroidota > Bacteroidia > Chitinophagales > Chitinophagaceae > Ferruginibacter. The sequence continues at coordinate 6,972 of JANNWD010000025.1, read as the reverse complement.
TAGTCATTTATTTTAGAGGATTGTTTTGTGTTAGTACAAACTCATTCCATATTTCTTCTACAATTTCGGCTGCAGGTTTTATTTCGTTTATTAACGCACTTACTTGCCCTATTTCTAATTCGCCTTGCTGCATATCTCCTTCAAACATTCCTTTTTTTGCCCTTGCTCTACCCAAAATTGTTATAAGTTCTTCAATACTTGCACAGCTATCTTCTGCTTTTTTTATCTCCTCAAAAAAACTATTTTTTATAAGCCTTACTGGTGTTAGTTGTTTTAAAGCAAGCATGGTATCCCCTTCTCCTAATGCTATAATTTTTTCTTTAAAATTTAAATGACTAGAGGCTTCGTTACTTGCTACAAACCTACTACCTACCTGCACACCACTTGCACCCAACACCATAGATGCAAACATTTGCCTACCCGTTGCAATACCCCCAGCAGCTATTACCGGAATTTTTACTGCATTGCTTACAAGAGGTAGTAAAACCATTGTAGTTGTTTCTTCTCTTCCATTGTGGCCCCCAGCCTCAAAGCCTTCTGCAACCACAGCATCGCAACCAGCATCTTCGGCTTTTTTAGCAAATTTGCTGCTACTTACTACATGTACTACTATTATTCCTTTTTGCTTTAAGGTAGATGTGTACGTTTTTGGATTACCAGCACTAGTAAAAACTATAGGTACTTTTTCTTCAATAATTATTTGAATTAATTGATCAATATCTGGATAAAGCAATGGCACATTTACGCCAAAAGGCTTACTAGTGGCTGCTTTACATTTTTGTATATGCTCCCTCAATACATTGGGATACATGCTACCTGCACCTATTAACCCTAAACCACCTGCATTGCTAACAGCACTTGCCAAACGCCAGCCGCTAGCCCATATCATCCCAGCTTGTATAATGGGATATTGTATTCCAAATAATTGTGTTACGCTATTTTGCATATATAAAAATAACTTTTAATTGTGTTTCATAAAACATAAACTAAAAGCACTTTGAAATACAAAGTAAAGAAAATTATTTTAATTTGGCTAAAAAAACTATTAAACCCGTTTCTTTTACCAATTACCCTCTTTTTTGGGTCGGTTTATTGCAATACTGGTTTTTTCTGTTTAAGTTTGGTACAACTAAAATTATACTGTTATGGATTTTACACATTTAGCTATTAGTGCACTAGTTGCCAGTTTAGTATCGTTAGTGGTTGGTTTTGTTTGGTACCATCCTAAAGTTATGGGTACTGCTTGGATGCGGTTAGAAGGATTAACTGAAGAACAATTGAAAAAAGGAAGTATGCCAATGATTTTTGGGTTAACAATTGTATTGGCCTTTATTGCTGGGTTTATGGTTATATCTCCAGTTGTTATTCATCAATTTGGGGCGTTAGGCATGGTTGGGGGAGATCCTACATTAGCAAAACCATCGTATGCAGCTTTTTTGGCAGATTATGGTTCGGCTTTTAGAACATTTAAGCATGGTGCATTACATGGTACATTTTTAGGCGTTGGCTTAATATTTCCAGTAATTGCAATAAATGGTTTATTTGGGCACAAGCCTTGGAAATTAACGTTTATACATGCAGGCTATTGGATAATTACATTAGCAATAATGGGGGGTATTATTTGTGGCTGGAGTGAAGATGGATTTAATTTTATGTAAAAATGGCAAAATCAAACTATTTCGTTACAGCTTTATATAAGATAATTTCTATATTGATATAAAAAAATTGGTATTAATATACAAAATTAACCCAAAGCTCTATTAAAGCAATTTTAGCTGTATATCCCCCTATGTATGTTGGTGTTTTTGGCTTAAAATAGCCTTAAAATGGTTTAAAAATATTTATTGTATTTTATTTGGTTTTGGTTGGTCGGCGGTAATAATTTGGTAAAAACGCAAAGTTTATGCTTTATAAACAACCAGACCAATTTAACAGCCTTTACGAACTATTAGAGTATTTTAATACTGAAGATATTTGTTTAGGTTATTTAGCCGAACAACGTTGGCAAAGTGAAGTAAGTTGCACACATTGCAACCACACTAAAACTTACCAATTAAAAGGCAAAACCAAAAGATATAAATGTGCCAGTTGCCGCAAACAATTTAACGCTAAGGCAGGAACTATTTTTGAAGACAGTAAAATACCATTACGTAAATGGTTTGCGGCTATTTATTTGATTTTGGCACACCGCAAGGGGTTATCATCCCACCAATTAGCAAGAGACTTAAACGTAACACAAAAAACAGCTTGGTTTATGGGGCATAGAATACGCTATGCCATTAAACAAGGAACTTTTGACAAATGCTTAGATGGCGTTATTGAAATAGATGAAACCTTTGTAGGTGGCAAAAACAAAAACCGCCACCACAATAAAAAAGTAAAGAATAGTCAAGGCAGAAGTTTTAAAGATAAAACACCTGTACTTGGTATTGTACAACGGCAAGGTGAACTAAGAGCCTTTACAATACCAGATACAAAACAAGAAACCATACAACCAATAGTTGAAGAGCAAATACAATATGGTGCAACTATTTATACTGATGAATGGTGGGCTTACAGAGATTTAAACTTACTATACGACCATGAAATAGTAAACCATGCCGCAAGGCAATATGTAAATGGCACAGTACATACAAATACAATAGAAGGCTTTTGGGGGCAGTTTAAGCGTAGTATAATTGGAATATATGTACAAGTTAGCCCAAAACATTTACAGCGTTACGTTGACGAAGCTGTTTACCGTTATAACAATAAACAGTTAGCCGACGGACACAAAGCATTAAATTTGCTAAGTAAAAATAGTGGTAGTTTAAAATACAAACAATTGGTTTATGGCAAAAAAGAAAACTAAAAAAGCCACCAGTAAAAAGGTGGCTAAAGCAATAATAAAAACAGATGATTTGCCTAATATCTCATTTGGTGAAGCAATAAAAGCAATCATAAAAATAAAAAAGCCTAATTAATAGGCTTTATAATGTTCTTTGAATTTTTTAATACTTTTTTATGAATAATTTAGAAACTGTGTACATAGTACAAAAAGCACAAGGGGGTGGATATACTTTGTCTAAACCAGATAATTCTTATTTATTTGGTAGAGCAACAAAACTACATTTAACAGAATCATTTATTACCCAAATCCTTAATGATTTAGAAAAGCAATACAACAAAACAGCTAATTATTTTAAGATTGCTGAGACGCCAGATGATTATGAGCAAGCACGTAACAATTTAAAAGAAACTCATTTAACCATTCCGGAAGGTCTTTAATAATAAATGGTTGGCAATATTTACCATCTAAAGCATTTACCATAATATACTCTGATAATTTTTCTTTAGTGTGTAATTCAGATGCTTCAAAAGCCTTTATTTGGGTTTGATGCTGCCACAAATTTGTTTCAATGGTTTGTTTAATTAATTCATCAAGTTTGTGTGCTTGGCTGTAATCTAATGGTAATAACACTTTGTTCATATATTTTGTTTTTAGTTTAATTAATAAAAAGCAAAAAAATATTTTTTACTATTTTCTAAATAATAATAATCCACTTTAATTACCTTTTCATCAATGTAATATTTCCATTTTTTGGTTGATGTAGGTACAAATTCTTGATTGTATTTTTTTATTAATGTGTTAACTATTTTAGTGTTTTTTGTATAAAACCTGTACATATAAGAAATACCATCTTTACCACAAAGTAATTCATACCTAATATCCCATTTTTTACTCGACCAATTAAATATTGCACTACCATCTGGATATAAATCACTTGTCACATTATTTACATCCATGTCTAAAAATATTTCATCCATTACCTGTGATTTGTGCAACCCTAAGTAGTAATATTTGTGTTGTGAAAATGCTTGAAGGTTGGCTAAAAGTAGAAAAACAATAAATAACTTCTTCATAATACACGTTTTTTAGTTAAAAAATAAAGCGTGGGTACTTACTAACTTGTAACTGTGGGAGTCGAAGCCCTGAGAACAAAGTATAGCAAGCCCACGCCTTTGACGTGTACTTGGTTTATACTTTCCTGTTCTCTTTTGAAACTTCGACTTTTCAGTTACAGAAAATACAATAAGCCCAATATGTTTAAGTGCTATGTGGCACTATTCATTCAAAATTACATAATTTTTTATCATGGCAAATAATCAAAACAAAACCAACAATTTAGCTATTAAAATAACTAACCTTTTAAAAGGCTTAGATTATAATACAGCCAATACAGTTTTAAAGCAAACAAAACAAATAATAAAACATACAGCAATATTACCTAAATAGCAAGAGTATTTAGTTTACCCTTGCTTGTTCCTGTTAACTGCAACCGCAGAATGAACGTTTCGCTGGAACAGGAAATCGTAAGTAATCAGCTTTCTTAGGAAAAATTAATTTCCCAGTCCGCCAATGTCTTACAAATTTTCTGAACAGCCATCTAAAGCAGCGTCCATTTTTCATGAAGTAAAATTCATCCATGTTGTTTGGGGCAGGTATTTTAAAGCCCGCCTTCTTCTTTACAGGCTGCCTTCCCCCAAACAAAACAGGACTACAAACTTACACAAATTAAAAACCCAACCAATTAAACGGTTGGGTTAACTTTGTATATTAATACCAAAAAATTAATATATTCCCTTTTAAAATTCGTTAAATCAATCTTATTAACAAAGCATAGTCAAATAGTATAAGATGGCATTTGTTTTTACAAGCCTTGTATGGTTTATCAACAAAAAAAAACATACTATTTTCATATAAGAATTTGTTTTGACAACCCTAAGTTAGTGTATTGCAAAAAAATAAAAAAGGGATTAAATAAGCAGTTATAACTTGACAAAGCCTTTGCTGTAAATTTAAGTTGGTGTATTTTGAATTATACGCTTCGTAGTAATAAACAGCAATACTTAAAATATTTAAAAACAAAAATTATATTTTAGAAAAGGGAAATAAATAAAAAACTTAATGACTAAAATAAAAATAATTTTATTTTTTTGCTTTTCTTATGGTAACGGATTTGCACAAAATACCAATTTGCCAATAATGGAAATTATTTTTGGACCTACAGCTACAAATGCAGTGGTAGGTAATAGTGGATTAACAGTAGGTTTAAGTAAATATGGAGAAGTCGTAAATTTAAGGTGGCCTTGTAGCAACTACTATGACCAACTTAATTTTAAAACAATTGCCCCAGTGCCAGCATATAACAAAGTAGAGTGGTATGGCAGACATTTAGACACTAAAGAATTTATGGGTTCTTATGCAGGCATTGGATATAAAACATTGAATGGTAAAGAAAAAAATTCTTGGTTTAGAGAAAAAGAATGGACTACTACACAATCGTATTTGTACAATGATGCCCCAATTGTGGTTACTAAATATACGCATACTTCATTAGGTATAATTATTAGTTGTACCGATGCTGTACTTCCAAATACAGATGTATATTTTCGTACGTTTACATTAGAAAAATCAAATACAGATATTTACAGTTTGCAGTTATATTATATGGGCAATATGGCGGTTTGCAACACTTTAAAACCAAACGACCCAAATAGCGATTGGGCAAATGATAACAAAAATGGCTACATCAGTTTTTTAGATAAACAATACGATGCCTCTATATCGTTTATTTTAAATGAGCAATCTGCAAAATTCAAAATACTGCCAACAAAAAACAATACAGAAACATTTATTAATGCTGTAAAAAATAATTATATAATAAACGAAACTAAAATTGATAAACAAACGCCAAACCTAGATGTGTTTTGTGGTATTGGTTGTAGTAAAAAAGCGATTATAAATACCTTATATAAAAGTAATGATTTTAAAATAAGTAAAATTAATAATTATGATTTTATAAAAGGAAATAGTATTACATTATCTAAATATGAACTTCTTCCAAATGAAAATATAACTATTTATTTTTCACTTTCGGGTAGTTATAAAAATTGTGTTACTCAATTAGAAAATGCGAAAAAGAAAACTAGTGAAACATTAATTGCAGAAACATATTTGTTTTGGAAACAAAAAATAGCAAAAGCTAATTTACCACAAGTGCCAGATGCTAAAATGAAAAATACGTTGCAACGCATATTAATAAATACATTATTAGCAACCAATAAAGGTAATGGAATAGGCAGCAGTGTAGGCGAAACACAACCACCTTACACTATGATATGGACAAGGGATGCAGCCATAATGGGCTATATGCTTGACTGTGCTGGTTATACAAAAGAAGCTGAGGACAATATTAATTTTTTACTAAACACCCAAAGAAAAATAGAAGGACAAGATTGTAAAAACCCAAGTGAAGCCGAATGCTATAAAGGTACTTGGAGTCAATGCTATTTTGCCAATGGCACACCAAGTTGGGATTACGATTTTGAAGTAGATGAAGTAGGTTGGGGTATTTGGGCAATGTATAGTCACAGTTTATTTTTACCAAAAGAAAAACAAAAAGAGTATTTGATTAAAATAAGTGAAAGTATAAAAATAGCTGCTGATTTTTTAGTACTATTTAAAGATAAAAATGGCTTACAAAAAAAAGCAAGAGAAGATGATTTACTTTGGAAAAGCCAAACAAGCCTTGGTGCTGCTACCACTTTAATGGGTTTAAAAAGTGCCATTGCTGTATTGCGAAAAATAAATACGGCAGACGAAAGAATAAAAATTTACTTACAACGACAGCAAGAATTAGAAGCGGCAATACTTAAAGAATTATGGAGTTATAAAAGACAGGAGTTTGACCAAAAAGGCTATGGCAATTTTGGTCCAAGGGGATTAATTATTTGGCCTGCACAATTTTTACCTTTAGAGGATAATAGAATTCAAAATCACTCAAAATCCATTGCTGAACAAATAAGTATCTTTTTTGATAAAGATAAATCTGCAATGAATAAAGAATGGTGGTATTTAGGAAAAGCCACCACAGCATTGGCTTATTCAGCAAATACTGCAACCAACAAAACTAAAATAGAAAACTATGT
>JANNWD010000024.1:0-9224 GCA_031408315.1 Bacteroidota bacterium | reverse complement strand
GTTAGTGAGTTTGGTCCAGTTTTATTAAGTAAAATTTTAGGCTTAAATGATACACAGGGCGGAGTAGTGGCAATGCTTTTTAAATATTGTGATGATACCCAATTGCCTTTGTTAGATTTAAAAGATTTTATAAAAGTATTGCAATACATTGGCGATGAAGGAAAGGCTGAAATCGAAAAAACTTATGGTAAAATATCTTCCACAAGTACAGGTACTATTCTTAGAAAAGTAATTGAGTTGCAACAACAAGGTGCAGATATTTTTTTTGGCGAAAAAAGTTTTGAGGTAGATGATTTAATGAGAATTAGTGATGATGGAAGGGGAATGATAAATGTATTAAGAGTTACCGATTTGCAAGACAAGCCTAAACTATTTTCAACTTTTATGTTGCAACTATTGGCAGAATTATATGCAAGCTGCCCAGAAGAAGGCGATATGGATAAGCCAAAATTGGTTATGTTTATTGATGAAGCACATTTAATTTTTCAAGAGGCTAGTGAAGCATTATTGCAACAAATTGAAACTATTATAAAACTGATTAGAAGTAAAGGAATTGGAATTTTCTTTTGCACACAAAACCCAATGGATGTACCTGCAAGTGTATTGGGGCAATTGGGTTTAAAAGTACAACATGCTTTAAGAGCATTTACCGCTGCAGATAGAAAAGTAATTAAGCAAACAGCACAAAATTATCCTGAAACCGATTTTTATAAAACCGAAGATTTAATTACACAATTAGGGATAGGAGAAGCATTAGTTACCATGCTTAACGAAAAAGGTATTCCAACGCCACTAGCTCATGTAATGCTTTGTGCACCACGTAGCCGTATGGATGTATTAACCGATGGAGAAATTGATTCTATTGCAGCCAAATCAAAACTGGTGGCAAAATACAACCAAGCAATAGATAGCGAAAGTGCTTACGAAATACTTACCGCAAAATTAAAAGCCGCAGCCGAAAATGCACCAGAAGAAGATGAAAAAAATTCATCAAAAAAAGAGGAGAAATCTACTTTTGAAACCATTGCTGATAACACCATTGTAAAAAGTATGGTACGTACTGCAGGTAATACAATTGTACGAAGTTTATTAGGGGCATTGGGTTTGGGTGGAAGAACAACTAGAACAAAAAGAAAAAATTGGTTTTAAAATATTAATGTTCTAAATAAATTAATAAGGAAACTATGTAAATTCATTTTACTTAGTTTCCTTATTTTGCTTTCTGCCTTTGTGTAAAACAAGCTTATTTTTGCAGAATGAATAAACTACAAAAAATTTTTTCTCATCGTTTTGGACCATTAGCCGTATTAGCCATTATAGTTTGTAGTTTGGGCTTTATTATTAGGCTTACTTTGCTTGTAAAAAGCTGGACAAATCTCGATGTAAATCTTCTTTCCGTTATTGGAATTTTTATTGTTGGATTATTTTATGATATTGTAGTGTGGAGTTTTTTTGCAACACCTGTGGCTTTTTACTGTTGGCTAATGAAAGATAGTTGGTATCAAAAAAAATGGAGCCGTATTCCATTATTTACCCTTTTTTCTATACTAATCCTTATTCTAGTTTTTAGTGCCGGTGGCGAACTTGTTTTTTGGGATGAATTTAATGTACGATACAATTTTATTGCGGTTGATTATTTAATTTATACAACAGAAGTAATCAACAACATAATTGAATCGTACAATATTATTTTAATTATAAGTGCTGTTTTATTAGCCGTTGTCGTTATTCTTTTTTTAATAAGAAAAAAATTATTTCTATCTCAACAAAATAGTTATCGATTCAAAAAAAGAACAATTACTTTTTTACTTTTTATGCTTATACCTACAGCAGGTTATTTTTTGGTAAATAATTGGTACAAAAACTTTAGCCAAAATAATTATGTAAATGAATTAGCTGGTAATGGTATTTACGAATTTGGTAGTGCATTTTGGAATAATGAAATTGAGTACAAACGTTTTTATGCTACTAGAAACGACAGTGCCAATTTTGCTATTCTTCGTAAAATGACACAAACAAATAATAGCTTTTTTGGAAACGATTTTTTAAGCGTTGAAAGAGAAATAAAAAATGACAGCCCAGCAAAAAAATGGAATGTAGTATATATTAGTGTAGAAAGTTTGAGTGGCGAATACCTAAAATATTTTGGCGGAAAAGAAAACATTACACCACATTTAGATTCATTAATTCCACACAGTTTATTTTTTGAAAATTTTTATGCATCGGGTACAAGAACAGTACGTGGGCTAGAAGCCATATCCCTAGCTATTCCGCCAACACCAGGGCAATCTATTGTTCGACGAAAAGATAATGGCGATATGTTTACCATTGGCAATGTATTAAAACCCAAAGGTTACGATGTACGATACATTTATGGGGGCAACGCTTTTTTTGATAACATGGGAAAATATTTTGGCGGTAATGGCTATCAAGTTTTAGATAAAAGAGATATACCCGAAAATTTAATAAACCACACTACCGCTTGGGGGGTAGATGATGAAGCAAGTTTTAATTTTACTTTACAACAATGCGATAAAAGTTTTAACGAAGGTAAACTGTTTTTTAATCATATAATGACGGTGAGTAACCATAGGCCATACACTTATCCCGTTGGACGAATTGATATACCATCATCAAAGCAAGATTTTACAGGCGGTGTAAAATATACAGATTACGCCATAAACGATTTTATAAAAAAAGCACAAAGCAAACCATGGTTTAGTAACACCATTTTTGTAATTGTTTCTGACCATTGCAGCCGTAGTGCAGGTAAAACAGATTTGCCTGTAAACCGGTATCATATTCCTTGTTTAATTTATGCACCACAATTAGTAAAGCCATACATAGAAAAAAGATTGGTTAGCCAAATAGATTTAGCACCAACAGTATTAGGGCTATTAAATCAAAATTATGTTAGCCGCTTTTTAGGGTCCGATGTTTTTAAAAGAGACACTGCAAATGATAGGGTTTTTATTAGCACTTATCAAGATATGGGCTATATAAAAAATAATAAATTAGTCATTCTATCACCAAGGGGCAAGGTGGAAATGTTTAGCAGTAATTATACTACTGGGGTTAATACTCCTATTTTGTTAGACAGCAATTTGGTAAATGAAGCTATTTCTTGGTATCAAGGGGCATCTTTTTTGTATAAAGAAAAAAAATATATGAAAATTCAATAGTTTGCAAATATGTGTAAAAAACTATTTTTCAAATACTTATAAAATACACCTTATATAGTTTATGTAACTATTGTTTAACTATTTTAAAATAAAACGTAAAAATAGTTGTTAGATAGTAATTTCCACATTATCTTCGTTTCGGTTTTTCATAGGATATTGGATTTTAAAACGGGGCTAGATTTCCATCTTGGCCCTTTTTTTATTTTATAGACGTTTCTACTATAAACGATTAGGTATTTATGAAATTATAATGTTACCTAAATTATCAACATAAATTCGTTCCTCCTCCTGCAAAAAATGTATTACTTTCCAAAGATGATTTTTTTTATATGTGGGAAGAAAAGTTGTTAAGTTTTTTAAAGAAAGTGGAGTTTTTTTTGAAACACTATATAGTTCATTTATAACTTTTTCAAAATCCTCTTTGGTAAGCTCTGTTGTATTAGCGTTAATACAATTATCACATATTTTACAGGCTGCTATAAAATTATCATTAAAATAAGTACCAATTAATTTACTACGGCAGGTAACATTGTTTTCAATGTAATTTAGCATAGCTGCAATTCTATTTTTATAGTTTTCTTTTCTAATTAAATAATTCGTCATATTTAATTGAAAACTATCGTTATACATTCTATTTTGCTGTAAAAAAATTTGAGGTTTATCTTTTTGTGTAGTGTAATCTATTATTTTGTTTTGGTGTAGATGTAGTAATTGTTTTTTTAATGTTACAATATCTATTTTTACAAACTTGGCCAACTGCATTTCGTAAATGGTTGATGGAAAATCGAAAATACCTTCGTACGAACGTAGTAATCCTTTTATAATTGGTTCAAATGCAGGGTTTGTTTTTTCAAAATCTTGTAACGAATTTTTATCGGTTGCAAAAACTATTGTAGACGGTTTAAAAAATGTTTCTGGATAACTTAATATATTTTCTTGCTCTACTATTTTTATGCAATAGGTAGCAGTGAGTATATCTATTTTAAACGAAGATGAAAATGTTGCTAAATCAAAATCGAAACTTTGCCCTTCCCCAATGCCAGAGGGTATTTGCAAATGGTTCATTAAATCGATATACACTTTTTTTACTGTGGCTTCATCAGGAAATTTAATGTCGGGTTGTTTTTTTAAAGCCTCAATTTCTTTATCGTTGTATAGTAAAACGGCATATCCTCTTTTCCCATCTCTACCACATCTTCCAGCTTCTTGATAATAATTTTCTAAACAATCTGGCACATCGTAATGCACTACTACTCTCACATCTGGTTTATCTATTCCCATTCCAAATGCGTTGGTGCAACAAATTATTCTTGTTTTATTTTTTATCCAATTTTCTTGCTTTGTATTTCTTTCATCATTGGTTAAACCAGCATGGTAGTAATCTGCGTTAACCGAATGTAACTTTAACAACTCAGCCATTTCTTTTGTGTGTTTACGGCTTTTGCAATATACAATACCGCTACCGGGTACATTTTTTAAAATGCTTAATAATTTTGTTTGCTTACTGGCTACATTAAAAATGCTATACGATAAATTTGGTCGGGCAAAAGATTGTTGAAAGACCTTCCAATTTTTGGTTGCAATTCCCCCTTCGGGAGATTTGGGGGGCTGTAATTTTTCACAAATATCATCTTGTACATTTTTTGTAGCCGATGCTGTCAATGCTAATACAGGAACATTAGGTAACTCTTCTCTTATGCTAGCAATGTTTAAATAGGATGGTCTAAAATCGTAACCCCATTGCGATATACAATGGGATTCATCCACCGCAATTAAACTAATATTCATTGCAGGTAAGTATTCTAAAAATAATTTTGTTTCTAACCGTTCAGGACTAACATACAAAAATTTATAATTACCATACGCTGCATTTTGCAATGTTTTTTTTACCTCTAAAAAAGTCATGCCGCTGTAAATAGCCAATGCATTTATACCCTTAGCTTTTAAATTTTCTACTTGATCTTTTATTAATGCAATTAGTGGACTAATAACCAAACAAATTCCATCTTTAGCTAATGCTGGCACTTGAAAGCAAATAGATTTTCCACCGCCTGTTGGTAATAATGCCAATACATCTTTACCATCAAGTACAGCATTGATTATATCTTCCTGTAATGGACGGAAACTATTGTAGCCCCAATGTTGTTTAAGTATGTGATGAATGTTGTGCAAACTCAGGTTTAATTTTATAAATAAATTTGTACTTTTATATGAAAGATAATCTGTTTAATGCAATGGTAACTAAAATTTGGATAACGATAATTTCGTTTTTATTATTTCATTCAGAAATTGCTTTTTCGCAAAGTGATAATATCAAAGATTTATCGTCTCAAAGTATTGAAATATTAAAGAATGTTTCTTGGTTTAGAGAAAGATCTCCTTTTATATATGAAAAGAGATGGACTTCCTACTGTGCAATAGATGAGTATCATTTTCAAATTGAATTTTTTAGAAAATCAGATTTTGGGCTTTTTAAAAAACAAAAAAAAACTATTGAAAAGGTTTTAGACAACTCTTTTGATATAAAGTTTGACACATCTCAGAGTAATCTTAATTGGTTGCCAGTACCAAATAAATGGTTGATTAAAAGCATAGATAATACAACTCATCATGGAGTTTATTTTTTTACTCCTAAAGGAGACAGTATTTGCAAAATAAGATTTGTAGCTATTGGAAATAGAAATTTTGAGTTAGAAAAAAATGTAATTAATTACATTTATACAGTGGGTATAAGCGACTCTTTGTTTAGATCACCTAATAGAGATGGAATTGATTTTGCAGGATTAAATTTGAAAATAACAACACCCTTTTACAGGATGGGTGTAAATAATATTTACTGTCCAAAAAATGGACAAATGAATTGGACTATTCATAATGATTCATTGAAAGCCAATGAGGTAAAGGAATATCAATTGAAGAGTAATAATGAATGGCGAAAAGTAAAAGTGATAAGTTATGATACAATTAAAATTATTTTTAATAAAGTTGAACAGTTAGCAGTACGAGTAAAATACAAAGCAAGAACACCTAAAATTTTTTGGGGAGAAAAGAGTGATATTTTATATGTTTATTATTTAGTAACTCATATAAATAATAAATATGTTAATTGTGTTCTCAGTCATTATGAAGACCAATTACTTAATGGAGATGTACCACCTCCTCTAAGTAGCATCATGTCGTTAAAAGACAATGTTAAAACTCATAACTAGTTCCACTCATTTCTAACTCTTTTTTGAAATTTTAACCCATCCTCTTCATTTTTATTTATTCCAAAAAGATGTGCTACCGATTTCTTTTTTATTGGGCTTTCTATCCTTGTCGCTTTTTTCGTTTACAACAGTCTTCATAAAAAATATTTTATCAAATATACAAATTATTAATAAACCTTTTTCACAAACAAACGTACAGAATTTGCCGCCAACACCACATCACTCAACGCCATTGTTAATGCACCAAATGTAGGCGTAAGCAAGCCAAAAGCTGCAATGGGTATTGCCACTATGTTATATAAAAATGCCCAAAATAAATTTTGTTTTATGGTAAGATAAGTGTGCTTGCCTAAACCTAAAGCTTGCGGTAAATTTTTTAATCCATGATGTAATAGAATAACATCGGCACTTTGCATAGCTATTTGTGTAGCCCCACTTAACGAAATACCTAAGGTTGCTTTTGCTAAAGCTGGTGCATCATTTATGCCATCGCCTATCATAGCTGTTGGGGTTTGTGCAGATAGCTCAGTAATTTTTTGTAGTTTCTGTTCTGGAGTTTGCTCTGCAATTACGGTTTCAATGTTTAATTGTTTAGCTACTTCATCGCATTTTTCTTTTCTATCGCCACTTAACAAAATAGTTTTTATGTTTTTTGCTTTTAGCCAATTCATTACTAGTTTAGCTTCTGGTCTTATTTCATCTGCAACATCTATCCAACCAATTAATTCATTATTTTTTACAACAAAAATATTGTGGTTGTAATCTGTTGTCTTGCCTTCAACAATTTTATAACTACCGGCTAAAAAATTATTTTCATCTTTATCAATTGCTTTTATACCTAAGCCTTTTACTTCTTCAATTTTTTGCCAGTTAATAAAATCATTTCTTTTCCACTCATTGTTTATGGCTGATGAAATAGGGTGGTTGCTAAATTTTTCTAACGAATAAACTATTTGTTTAAATTCATCTTCATTAATAATTGTATTAAAATTTATAATAGTAAAATGACCAGTAGTAAGTGTGCCTGTTTTATCAAAAACTACTTGTGTAATATCTTTAAACGTTTCTAATGCATTTGCATTTTTATATAGTATTCCATTTTTTGCTCCTCTACCCAAACCAACGGCAATTGCCGCTGGCGTAGCCAAGCCCATAGCACAGGGGCAACTAATTACCAATACTGCAATTGCCCTCATTAAAGCATTGCCGATGCTTATGTCAAAAGCAAAATAATTTAGTATAAATGTAAGTAAAGCAATACCAATTACAACGGGTACAAATATGGCACTAATTTTATCAGCCATTTTTTGCATAGGCGGTTTTTCGCCTTGGGCTTGTTTTACCATGTTTACAATGCCTGCCAAAACAGTATCGTTACCTACAGCTGTTACTTGTGCTTTTACGGTACCACTTTCTAAAAAACTACCGCCTATTAAATTGCCTTTCTTTGTTTTAAAAATGGGTGCACTTTCGCCGCTAATAATAGCTTCGCTAACGCTACATTCTCCCCATAAAATTTTACAATCAATGGGTACTTGCTCTCCGTTTTTTATTAAAATTAAATCGCCAACTTTTAATTGTGTGTTTTCAATAGGAAAAATTAGCTCTTGATGTTTATCATCAAAAGCAATCATATTGGCCATTACTTTTTGCGATTTGGCTAATTGGTTTACTGCTTTTTGAGTAGATTGAATGGCTGCATCTTCTAAGTAATTTCCTAAAAAAACTAAGGTAACAACGGAAGCCGCAGTTTCAAAAAACATATAATCCATACTCTTTAAAACAAACATACCATAAAAGCTGTACCCAAATGCTGCTATGGATCCTAGCGATACCAATACATTCATGTTAGGCATACCGTTGGCAATACTTTTAATAGCACTTTTACCAAAATAAATTAAACCAACTATAAAAGGTGGTAAGCACAAACTTAGTTGCACATAGGAGTTCATTAACCAATGAATATGCCACCATTTATCTAACATGTGCAGCATTAAAATAGCTGTAAATGGTAAGCAAAATAAAAAACGACTCTTGTTCGTTTTTAAAAATCCTCCTTGGCTATGCTCATGCCCATTATGATTGTTGTTTGTTTCATCATTTACTGAGTAGCCTAATTTTTTTATTCCTTTTTTAATTTTTGTTTCGTCAATTTCGGTTACAGTAGTAAAATGCACATCGCCACTTATTGGGTTTACCTTTACGTTTTGTAAACCTTGTTTATTTAAGTAGCTAGTTACCGATAAAGCACAGTTTGTGCAGTGCATTCCTTCTACTTTCCAATTTATATTGTTACTCATTATTTTTTTATTACACTAATTATTACGAATTACAGGGATTAAAAAATTAGTGTAATTAGTGTAATCCGTCAAATTAGTGCTACAAAGCTACTTTTAAAAAAAATGTATACTTTACCAATTCGGCAAAATATCTTTGCAACATGGAGGTAATTTTTTCTTTGCAAGAAATAAATGATGTTTCCAAAAATGTGTTTGAGCATTTAGGGGATAAAAAAGTAATTGCATTGCATGGGCAAATGGGTGTTGGTAAAACTACCTTTACACATGCTTTTTGTGTTGAGTTGGGTGTTATAGATGTGGTGAGTAGCCCTACATTTTCTATTATAAATGTATATCAAACAAAAGAGGATAAAACAATTTACCATTTAGATTTATATAGATTAAAAGATGAAGAAGAAGCCATACAGGCTGGCGTAGAGGATTGCTTGTACAGCGGCAATATTTGCTTGGTTGAATGGCCAGAAAGAATACCCACAATTTTTCCTGAGGATACATTGCATATAAAACTTGAGCTAATTGATGCCACAAAAAGA
>JANNWD010000023.1:0-16914 GCA_031408315.1 Bacteroidota bacterium | reverse complement strand
AGGCTGACGGAATACTATTTCCCCACCTTCGCCAAGCCCTGCTCGTTGCCTGCAAGCGTATTGGGACACTTTAACAATTTTAAAACTAAACGAAACTTATGAAAAATAATTTAACATTCATATTCCTTTTATTAGTAAGTCAGACTCTTGTAGGACAGCCTAAAACTGAAAAAATTAAAGTAATTCTTTTTGGTACATTTCACATGAGACCGACCGTAGATAGAAATAAAACTGATTTCCCAGACTTGCTAACAGAAAAAAGACAGTTAGAATTAGACAGTATTGCAAATTCAATTTACAGTTTTGGTGTCAATAAATATTTTGTAGAAATAATACCAAGTGAACAAAATAAATTAGACATAAGGTTTTTAAGCTACAAACAGCAAAAACTAAAAACAAAAGAAGAACTTACAGATGAGATAGTTCAAATTGTATTTAGAGCAGCTATTAAAAACAATTCGCCAATCAGAGCAATTGATTTTAAGCAAGAATTACCTTACGATAAAATGGCAAAATATGAAAACAAACACAAAGATGATTCTTTGAGTTCGTACGCATTTTTTGATATAAAGAACCCATTTACTGAAAAGAGAAAGTCATTATCAAAATTAACCTTGAAAGAATATTTTATTCAACTAAATAGTGAGTACAGTCAACAAATTTCAATGTACGATTATTTGCATCAAGCATTAAGCTATGGTGAAAATGAGAATTATGTAGGTGTTGGTTTTACGACATCATGGTACGATAGAAACTTAAAAATATTTACAAATATCCTGCGACAAATTGATGTTAAAAATGATAAATGTATTTTTATTTTGATGGGTGCATCACATACGGCCATTTTACGACAATTTTTTAAAAGTCATCCATTGTTTGAAATAATAGAAATTGAAAAAGTATTGAAATAAATATCAAAAGTAAAAAAAGATAAAAGCAGCTTATTTATACGAAATTCTATTTTGCAATCTTTAATAAACTTATTCGTTGCCTACAATTTTATATAAACTTCCAAACTTAATTTAAGTTACAAATATGAGAGTAAATACTTTTTTAGCATTGACTTTTTTAGTTGTCCAAACAATTGGTTGTTCTGCTCAATCACCTGACAAAAATCTTGACAAGAAACTTTCAAAAATTTACAAAGAATCTAACTTTCCCGGGTTTGCCATTTCAATTATCAAGGGTGATTCTTCGCTTTTCGCAAAAAGTTATGGCTATGCAGATAAAGTAAAAAAACTACCTTACACATTAGAAACTATACAGCCAGTTGGTTCAGTTAGTAAAACGTTTATTGCTTTGGCATTGATGAAATCAATTGAACTTGGCTACTTCACTTTGGAAACCAATATTAACGACCTTCTGCCGTTTAAGATAACCAATCCAAATTTCCCCAATGGCATCATCACAGTAAAACATCTTGCCACTCACACTTCATCACTTGTAGATAATGAATCAATTTATTATAGTGAAGCCTATCAATTAGGTAACAAGCCAACAATAGAATTGGGGGCTTTCCTAAAAGACTATTACACAAAGGAAGGCAAATTCTATTCAACTAAAAATTTTAACGATACCAATTTTGGTACAAACTATGCTTACAGTAATATCGCTTCTTCTTTAATGGCATATATTATAGAAATAAAATCAAAACTATCTTTCGCCGCCTTTACGAAAAAACATATTTTTCAACCTTTAAAAATGGATTACACAGATTGGTACTACAATAAAAATTATGAAAATAAGTATGCAACACTTTATCAGGTGAACCAAAATGAAAACCCACTTGAAGAAAAAATAACGAACACAGATAAAAGTTTGAAAGCATATTCTTGTATAACATATCCCGATGGAAGTTTGAAAACATCTTTAAACGACCTTTCCCTATTTTTAAAAGCAATGATGAAAGGATATTTCTCAAATGACACAGTGGTAATTGGCAAAGGTTCTTATAAAACTTTGTTTGCAAAACAGTTCAATGAAAAAAATATGCCAAGCAATATGGATACGAAAGAACCAAATAGAGCAATTTTTTGGTCATATTCCCGAAAAGGAGACATAAGGCATACAGGTAGTGACCCAGGTGTATTTGCATTTATTTCATTCAACCCAACAACAAAAATTGGACGAGTTATGACACTAAACGCATCATTAGAGGGTGGAGAAAATCATAAAACAGTTAGTTACTTTATGAAAGTAATTGCCTCCTTGAATAATTTTGAAGAAACCGTGAAATAAAAACGCCAGCAGGCAACATGGGGTTTGGCAAAAGTGGGGCGGACGTAATAACAATGAGCATTTGTAATTCTATTTGGCTTCAGTTCGGGCTTGACGGAATTCTATTGAGCATTTGTTGTTATCTTCATCTTTGGTAATTCTATTGGGCTTTGGTTCCAGGCTGACGGAATACTAATTCCCCACCTTCGCCAAGCCCTGTTCGTTGCCTGCAATAAATCCGAAACTCTAAAATTAAGAAAGATAAAGTGAAATTATGAAGAATTATATTTTTTATGTTTTAGTGGTATTTATATCGCAATCTTGTAGTGAGATGAATAATAAAACTACAACTTCGACAGAAAACAAAATTGAGACTTCACAAAAAAAAGACACAGTTCTCAAAACCGATAAAAAAGATTGGCAAAGTGGATTTGGCTTAACTCACAACCCAGAATTAGATACTATTTGGAAGAAACCAGTAAAGTATTATTTAGAAAATCCAAAATGTTCGCCACTTGCTAAAGACTTTTATAAAGGAAAATTTAGACCGACCGATAATGACTCAACATCCGAATTACTATCCCTTGTTACGACAGGTAATATTGAATTAAGACCATTTTATCGTTGGTGCTTAAATATGACAATTCAAATTCAGGATGGAGCATTAGCAGAATATACAGGTATTCCTGCAAGAAAATATATTGAAAAATATCCTAAAGAATTTTTTGAATATATGGACAGTGATACTACAAATGGAAAATACATTGATTGGACAGGCTCTGTATCCTACAGTGGTTTTTATGACGAAGACGATTATAAAAAGTCAAATGAAATAAAAAGTAGAATGGCTAAGAAAATAAAAAGCAATTGCAAAAACATTGACTCTAAGTTTGAAATAAGAGTTGAAAAATTAGTAGAAGATTGCTTTTGATACTTTTACTGCAGGCAACATGGGGTTTTGTGCAAGTTGGGCAGAAGGAATAACAATGAGCTTTGGTGCATATCCAAGCTGTGGTTCGGGCAGAAGTATTTCAATCATCTTTTGTACTTTATTTGTACATTTATTTCCAATCGGCAGCGGTTCCGGGCAGACGGAATACTAATTCCCAACCTGCACAAAGCCCTGTTCGTTGGGCGTAATGCGGCACGACTACAAACTAACTCCTAACCTACAAACTGAAAATGAAAGAATTTAAAGTAGTTTTAATTTCAATGAGTGGTATGAGAGTTTACAACAAAAAACTACTTGAATTAGGTTTGACACTCCCAGGTTTCGTAGACAGGAGTAAAGTAATTGCAAGTTTACCTAGTCTTGGACTTTTGACACTTGCATCACACACACCCGAAAATTGGGAAGTATTTTATAGAGAGTTAGACATTTATTCTGAAACAGAAATTAATGAAATTGTAAACTTACAACCGAACATCATTGCATTTTCATCTTTGACAGCAAGAATTAACGAAACATATTCGTTAGCAGAAAAATTTAGAAAATTAGGCTTCACGGTTGCACTAGGTGGTTTACACGTTTCTGCATTACCCGATGAAGCTATGAAGTATGCTGATTCAGTTATACAAGGTGAAGGAGAAATTATATGGGAAACTTTGCTAAAGGATTATGAAGTGCAAGAATTAAAGCCATTTTATAGTTCTTTATCAAATCATAATTATACTTTTCATTTAAACGCTTCGAGAGTTCCTAAATATGAATTATTAGATATTTCAAAATATAATCGTTTGACAATCCAAACTACTCGAGGTTGTCCACTACATTGTAGTTTTTGTGCTGCTTCAAGAACAATAAGTTCATACAAGAAAAAACCAATTGAACAAATAGAAAAAGAATTAAACAAAATATTTGAAGTTTGGGACAGACCATTTATTGAACTTGCAGATGACAACACATTTGTAGACAAAAAATGGGCGAAAGAACTTTTAAAATTATTTAGTAAGTATAAAATGAAGTGGTTTACTGAAACCGATATTTCAGTCGCATATGACGAAGAACTTTTAGAATTATTATCTGAATCAAATTGTGCTCAAGTTTTAATAGGGTTTGAAACAGCTCAATCAAAAAGTTTAGATGGAGTTGATAAAGCAAATTGGAAGTTTAAACAGTTTGACAATTATATAAAAGCTATAGATAAAATACAATCTTATGGAATATCTGTGAATGGTTGTTTTATATTAGGTTTTGACACAGACACAAAAGAAACATTTTATCAAACTGAAAAATTTATTAAAGAAAGTAACTTGTCAGAAGTTCAAATTACCTTACTAACTCCTTTCCCAGCAACAGATTTATACAATCAACTCAAATCAGAAAATAGACTATTGAAAGACAATTATTGGGATAAGTGTACTTTATTTGATTTAAACTTTATACCGAAAAATTTCTCGGTGGAAGAATTAGAAAATAACTTTCAGGAATTAATGACAAATGTCTATGCCGAAAATGTAGTTAAAGAAAGGAAAAGTAAATTTAAACAAACATTAAGAAATAAAATAAATCGCCAGAATGTATGACAGTTTTTAAAACAATTATAAAATTAC
Source organism: Bacteroidota bacterium (assembly GCA_031408315.1). Classification (GTDB taxonomy): domain Bacteria; phylum Bacteroidota; class Bacteroidia; order Chitinophagales; family Chitinophagaceae; genus Ferruginibacter. The sequence continues at coordinate 12,144 of JANNWD010000023.1, read as the reverse complement.
TCAGTTTCCGATTGACAAGAGAAGAAATGTTACAATTTGAAAATAAACACTTAATCACAGGTATCATTGGTACTTGGATTGTAGGTATGGGGCGTTATTGGGACGACAAAACATCTAGTATAGTTCAAAATTTAGGATTAGGTTCAGTAATCTATATTTTTGTATTGGCTGCTTTCATTTGGATAATTTTGAAACCATTTTTTATAGAGCAATGGAGTTACTTTACAGTTCTCACATTTATTAGTCTTACTTCATTTCCTGCTATCTTTTATGCAATCCCTGTTGAAAGATTTTTTTTAGTATCGACAGCAAATAGTATGAATGTTTGGTTTCTAGGTATTGTTGCAATTTGGAGACTATGCTTACTATATTCTTTTCTAAAACACTTTACCAAATTAAGTGCAGGAAATATTTTTACAGTTACGTTTATGCCAATATGTTTAATCATTTCTGTATTGACGGCTTTGAATTTACATAAAGTAGTATTTGAAATTATGAGTGGAATAAGAAACCCTTCTCCACACGACAGTTCTTATTTATGGCTATTATTTCTAACTCAAATATCTATTTTTCTGTCTCCATTTTTATTAATCGCTTATGGAGTTGGAATTTACAATAGAAATAAGGAAAGAAAAATGCACTAACGCCCAACAGGGGGTTTGGCTAAATTTGGGCAGAAGCAATACAAATCAGCACTAGTTCGCTATTGGGCTTTGGCTCGGGCAGAAGTTTTTCAATTTGGCTTTTTGTTCTTATCTTCATCTTTAGTAACAATATTGGGCAGCGGTTCTGGGCAGACGATTTTCAAATTCCCAAACTTCGCCAAGCCCTATCCGTTGTACGTCACCCTATTGGAAATCCTACGCAATTTAAGCCTTTCCCACATTATGTACCAAGACAGCCAACGCTTCGCAAAATTAAAAGAGCTGCAAAGCCAAAGCACAAAAACCCGACACACAATTTGCAGCACATTTAATTTTGCCCCAACGCACCCAAGCCCACCCACCACCCCACAAGCAGACAAAATGAATTTTGAAACACTATTAGCAAACAACCCATTTTAAAAATGTAAATTTGCAACTACTAAAAAATCAAAGGAATTATAACACATAATGGCAAAAAAAGAAGTTAAAGAAAAAGCAATAGAAGTTACACTTTGGGAAGCTGCCAATAAACTAAGAGGTAGCGTAGAGCCAGCAGAATACAAACACGTTGTATTAGGGCTTATCTTCTTAAAGTTTGCCAGCGACAAGTTTGAAGAACACAGAGCCAAACTCATTGCCGAAGGCAAAGAAAAATATACCGAAAGACCAGAGTTTTACAATATGAGCAATGTGTTTTTCTTAGAAGAAATTTCACGATGGAGCTACATTGTAAAAAAAGCAAGGCAAAATGATATTGCTTTAATCATTGACACAGCACTACATACCATCGAAAAAAACAACAAATCATTGAAAGGTGCTTTGCCCGACAATTATTTTTCAAGGTTAGGTTTAGACATTACCAAATTAGCTTCTTTAATTAGCGAAATTGATGGAATAAATACTATTAAAGATATAAAGCAAGATATTGTAGGAAGAGTGTATGAATATTTCTTAAAAAAGTTTGCAATTGCAGAGGGTAAAGGAAAAGGAGAGTTTTATACACCTAAAACAATTGTAAACCTAATTGCCGAAATGATTGAACCATACAAAGGCATTATTTATGACCCAGCTTGTGGTAGTGGTGGTATGTTTGTGCAAAGCATTAAATTTTTACAAGCTCACCAAGGCAATACAAAAAATGTTGCTATTTATGGGCAAGAATATACAAAAACAACATATAAATTAGCCAAAATGAATTTGGCAATAAGGGGCATTTCTGCCAACCTTGGCGAAAAAGATGCTGATACTTTTGCCGATGACCAACACAAAGATTTGAAAGCCGACTACATAATGGCTAACCCACCTTTTAACCAAAAAGATTGGAGAGGTGAGAATGAATTAATAGACGACCCACGTTGGAGAGGCTACGATGTGCCACCAAAAAGCAATGCCAACTATGGTTGGATTTTGAATATGGTAAGCAAATTAAGTGATAACGGTATTGCAGGTTTTATATTGGCAAATGGTGCATTGAGTGGTGGTGGCGAAGAATATAAAATACGCAGAAAGCTGATTGAAAATAATTTGGTAGAAGCCATTGTTATTATACCAAGAGATACTTTTTACACTACCGATATTAGCGTTACACTTTGGATAATTAATAAAAACAAAAAAGCAAGAACGGTTGAAATAAACGGTAAACAAAAAGAATACCGAGACCGTGAAAAAGAAATTTTATTTGTAGATTTAAGAAGATGGGGACAAGAATTTGAAAAACAATTTATAGAACTTACTGAAGAGGACATTGCCAAAGTAGCCGAAAACTACCACAATTGGCAACAGGCAGATTATAAAAAAACGTATAAGGATGTAGCGGAGTACTGCTACGCAGCAAGCTTTGAACAAATACGAGCAAACGATTTTAGCCTTGTACCAAGCAAGTATATTGAGTTTATAGACAGTGACAGCAAAATAGATTTTGACACCGAAATGAAACGTATACAAAAGGATTTTAAAACCCTTTTAAAAGAAGAAAAACAATCACAAGACCAATTGATTAACGCTTTTAAAATATTGGGCTATGAGTTATAAGCGTATTGGCGATTATATAAAATTGGTAAGCAAACGCAATAGCGATTGGGCGATTACAAATTTATTGGGAGTAAATATTTACAAAAACTTTATGCCTTCGGTTGCAAATACTTCAGGAGTTGATTTATCAAAATACAAAATCATTCAGAAAGGACAATTTGCAACAAATATTATGCACGTAAACAGAGATGAAATTTTACCAGTTGCATTGTTTCAAAATGTAGAACCAGCAATCGTTTCACCTGCTTATATGACTTTTGAAGTAATAGACGAAAATGAATTGTTGCCCGAATTTTTGATGATGGAATTTCAAAGACCAGAATTTGATAGAAGGGCTTGGACATATTGCGATAGTAGTGTTAGAGGCGGTTTAGAATGGGAACGCTTTTGCGATATTAAAATACCAATACCACACATTGATGAACAACGCAAATTTGTGGCTTTGTATGCAGGCTTACTTACCAACCAAAAAACCTATCAAAATAGTTTGGAGGATTTGCAATTGATATGTAACTCTTCGATGGATAAATTAAAGAAGACTAAAAATCATTTACCATTAGGCGACTTAGTTCAATTGGTTGACAAAAGAAATATAGATTTAGCAATTACAAATTTGTTAGGCGTAAATATCAATAAGTATTTTATGGCTTCTGTTGCTAACACATCAGGTGTTGATTTATCTAAATATAAAATCATTAAGAAGGGACAATTTGCAACAAACATAATGCACGTAAATAGAGATGAAATTTTACCCGTTGCATTATATCAAAATGAAAACCCTGCAATTGTTTCACCTGCTTATATGACTTTTGAGGCGAAAGATGAAAGAGTTCTTCTATCAGAGTTTTTAATGATGTGGTTTCAGCGACCTGAATTTGACAGAAGGGCTTGGTCTTATTGCGACTCAAGTGTTAGAGGTGGTTTAGAATGGGGAAGACTTTGTGATATAGAGATTCCCATTCCCGAAATTAAAATTCAAGAAGCCATTGTTACTATTTACCACACATTGGAAACTCGTAAACGAATAAATGAGCAATTAAAAAATACAATTAAGCCGCTATGCCCAGTGCTAATGAAAGGTGTGGCGGAAAATTTTAAAATGGCAAACATTAAAAATTAGTTATGGAATTAGAAAAAGTACCATATCAACAATTAATAACCGAAATAGGCAGCTTGCTACAAAACGGCAGGCAGCAAGCAGCACAGGCGGTAAATACTATTTTGGTGCAAACCTATTGGCATATTGGGCAGCACATAGTAGAGTTTGAGCAAAAAGGCAACCAACGAGCCGAGTATGGCACACAGCTTTTTGAACGCCTATCCAAAGACCTTACTTTATTGTATGGCAAAGGGTTTGGGCGTTCCAACTTATTGTATATGCGTAAGCTGTACCAATGTTTTCCAATAAGTGGGACACTGTCCCACTTATTGACGTGGAGCCATTATTACGAAATACTAAAAGCCGATAACCCTTTAGAAATAAGCTTTTACAGCAAACAATGCGAAAACGAAAAATGGAGTGTAAGAGATTTAAAACGCCAAATGAAAACCTCATTATTTGAGCGGTTGGCACTAAGTAAGGATAAAGAAGGCGTATTAAAATTGGCAAACGAAGGGCATATTGTAGCCACGGCAGATGATTTGATAAAAGACCCATTTGTGTTAGAGTTTTTAAACATTCCAGAGCAATACCAATATTTAGAAAGCGAATTGGAAGAAAAAATTATTTCTAACCTGCAACAGTTTATAATGGAAATGGGCAAAGGCTTTGCTTTTATTGGCAGGCAATACCGAATGAGTATTGGCGGCAAACATTTTCATTTGGATTTATTATTTTACCACCGCATTTTAAAATGTTTTGTATTGGTAGATTTAAAACGGGGCGAAATAGACCATTTAGATGTAGGGCAAATGAACTTATACCTCAACTATTTTAAAAAAGAAGAAGCCACCGAAGGCGATAACGAACCCATTGGAATAATATTAGGTGCACACAAAAATCATATTTTGGTAGAGTATGCAACCGATAGCATTACCAATAAAGTTTTGTTGAGTAAATACGAATTGTATTTACCCGATAAAAAAACACTGCAAAATGCCTTAGATAAATTGTTGGAAAACTAAACCTATGAAATTTACCGAAGAAAAATTAGAAAAAGCATTTACCGAACTATTGGGGCAAGAAGGTTTTCCCCATCACTTAGGCATTACAATAAATCGTAAAGCAGACGAAGTATTAATTGAGGAAGATTTGCAAAATTTTTTACTATCTCAATATGCTTTTGAAGGTATTACAATCAATGAAGTTAAATCCATTATTCTTCAACTAAAATCATTATCAGCCACAGATATTTACGAAAGCAATAAAACTTTTTTACAAATGCTTTCAGACGGTTTTATTCTTAAAAGAGAAGACAGAAACCAAAAAGATATTTACATACAACTTATAGATTATAAAGGACTAAACAAACACAAACAACCAGAAGCAGAGCAACTTATTAATATTGTAGCAGAACCCGAAGTTGAATATGGTAAGGATAACAATATTTACAAGTTTGTAAACCAATTAGAAATTGTAGGTAATGAAAGACGGATACCTGACGGTATTATTTACATAAATGGTTTGCCATTGGTAGTATTTGAATTTAAAAGTGCAATACGAGAAGAAGCAACTATTTACGATGCTTTTAAACAATTAACGGTAAGATATAGTAGAGATATTCCCGAACTTTTTAAATACAATGCCTTTTGCGTTATAAGCGATGGCGTAAATAATAAAGCAGGTTCATTTTTTGCACCCTATGAGTTTTTCTATGCTTGGCGTAGAGTGGCAGGTTTGGCAAAAGATGTTGATGGCATAAATAGTATGTTTACATTGGTGCAAGGAATGCTTAATAAAAACAGACTGAGAGATATTATTCGCAATTTTATTTACATACCTGACAGCTCAAAGAAAAACGAAAAAATAGTTTGCCGCTATCCACAATACTACGCTGCAAGAACTTTGTATGAAAATATTAAGCTTGCTCAAAAGCCTTTTGGGAATGGAAAAGGCGGAACTTATTTTGGTGCAACGGGTTGTGGTAAAAGTTTTACGATGCTTTACCTCACAAGGTTGCTGATGAAAAGCGAATATTTTGAAAGCCCAACAATAGTTTTAATAACAGACCGTACCGATTTAGACGACCAACTTTCGGGACAGTTTACCAATGCCAAAAACTTTATTGGCGACAGCACTATTGTAAGTGTAGAAAGCAGAGCCAACCTTAGAGAATTAATACAAGGTAGGCAAAGTGGTGGCGTTTTTCTCACCACCATTCACAAGTTTACAGAAGATACAGCACTACTTACAGAAAGAACAAATATAATTTGTATAAGTGACGAAGCCCACAGAAGCCAGGTAAACCTTGACCAAAAAGTAAAAGTTACCGATAAAGGTGTTACCAAAACCTATGGCTTTGCCAAATATTTACACGATAGTTTACCTAATGCTACGTTTGTAGGATTTACAGGTACTCCTATTGATGCTACCCTTGATGTTTTTGGAAAAGTGGTAGATGCTTATACAATGACAGAATCTGTAAAAGATGAAATAACAGTACGAATTGTATATGAAGGCAGAGCCGCAAAGGTAGCACTGAAAAATGGCGAGTTAGAAAAAATAGAAAAATATTATGAGTCAGCAGCAGAAGCAGGAACAAACGATTATCAAATAGAAAAAAGCAAAGAAGAAACTGCAAATATGTATGCCATTCTTGGCGACCCTAAAAGATTAAAAGCTGTTGCCGAAGATTTTGTAAACCATTATAGCAATAGAGTTTCCGAAGGTTCTACAGTAAAAGGTAAGGCTATGTTTGTTTGTAGTAGTCGTGAAATTGGTTACGAGTTGTACAAAAATATTATTGAATTAAAACCTGAATGGAACGAAATTAGAGCAGCCGAGGAAGGTGCAGAACTTAGCGACAAAGACAAAAGAGAATTAAAACCGATACAACGCTTAAAAATGATAATGACCAGAGGGCAAGACGACCCAAAGGAAATGTATGATTTATTAGGCACTAAAGACCAACGTAAAGAACTTGACCGTCAATTTAAAAATGAGAAATCTAATTTTAAAATTGCTATAGTTGTAGATATGTGGCTTACAGGTTTTGATGTTCCTTTTTTAGATAGTATTTATATTGATAAACCGATACAACAACACAATTTAATACAGACCATATCAAGAGTGAACCGAAAATTTGAAGGAAAAAATAAAGGTTTGGTGGTGGATTACATAGGTATTAAAAAGCAAATGAATTTGGCATTAGCTAAATACAACAAAGGCGACGAAGATAATTTTGAAGACATTGCAGAATCATTAATTATTGTAAGAAATCATTTAGACTTATTGGCTAAACTGTTTCACAAATTTGATAACGCAAAATATTTTAATGGCACTACTATTCAACAATTAAATACGTTGAATTTAGCTGCAGAATATGTACAGCAAACAAAAGATTTGGAAACCCGATTTATGGGATTTGTAAAGCGACTAAAAGCAGCCTATGATATTTGTGCAGGCAGTGAAAATTTAACACAATCAGAAAGAGATTTCACTCATTTTTATTTAGCCATTCGTTCCATAGTCTTTAAACTTACCAAAGGAAATGCACCCGACACAGCACAAATGAATGCAAAAGTGAGGGAAATGATAAAAGAAGCTTTGCATAGTGATGGCGTAGAAGAAATTTTTAAATTGGGTGACGAAGATGAAACCGAACAAGACATTTTTGATGAAGACTATTTGGCAAAAATTGATAAAATAAAATTGCCCAATACCAAAATAAAACTGCTTCAACAACTGCTTGCAAAAGTAATAGGCGAAATTAAAAAGGTAAATAAAGTAAAAGGAATAGACTTTACTAAAAAAATGCAAGCATTGGTAGAACGCTACAACCAACGAGACGAAAACGACATTTTAAGAAGTGAAGTGTATGAGGAAATGGCAAATGCTTTAACTGATTTAATTTGGGAAGTACACAAAGAATTTTCAGCAGGAGACGCTTTAGGAATAGACTTTGAAGAAAAAGCATTTTACGACATTCTCAAAGAACTATGTAAAAAATACGACTTTAAATATCCTGATGAAAAAATGATTGCATTAGCTAAAGCAGTAAAAGACCTTGTGGACGGACAAGCAAAATTTCCTGATTGGAATAAACGAGAAGATATAAAATCGGCATTAAAGGTTGGGCTTATTCTTTTGCTTGACGAGTTTGGTTATCCGCCTGTAGAGAGAGACGAGGTTTATGTTGAGATATTTGAACAAGCTGAAAATTTTAAGAAAAACAGACCAACACAATAGCCAACGCTATTGGTAGCACATTTCCATTTTTTAGCTAAAACACGTAAGCTCGACAAAAAATGCAAAAGAGCTACCAAGCCAATACACAGGGACACACTCTACGGTTGGACGCAGACATACATTGTAGATGACCGAGGAGAAAGGGCGAACGTACAACAGGGGGTTTGGCAAAATTTGGGCAGACGAAATAACAATAAGCATTTGTAATTCTATTTTCATTTGTTCGGGCAGACGAGTTTCAATTTGGCTTTTTGTTGTTATCTTCATTTTCAGTAACAATATTGGGCAGCGGTTCCGGGCAGACGATTTTCAAATGCCCAAACTTCGCCAAGCCCTATCCGTAAGGTGCAAGCTGGTTTCATAAAAAGTTGCAGCATTCGGTTTCAAGTTTCAACTCAATAAATTCACTGCTGCTTTTTGGTTTTGACATTTGCTTTTTTTGCAAGTAAATTTTGCTGCTGTATTTGTTTCAGCGGTGTGGTTGTGGCAGGACAAGTAACTTTCTGCGGTTGCAAATTGTTTTTAAGCTTTGCTGCAGTTACTTCTTTTTAGCTTTTACTTTCCACTTTTTTTGTTGCTGTGGGTTCGGACAAGGTTCGGAAGCCTTTGCACTTTTCGGTTACTTTGGCTTTGTGCTTTTTTCAGTTGCATTTTTTCAATTCATACCGCAGGTTATAGTGCATTTATTTTTAGTTGCAGTTTTCGGTGGACAGGTTGGCTTTCTGCTTTTTCAAAAAACAGTTTTTAAATTCATACCTGGCTTTGTAGTGTTTGCTTTTCTTGCAGCAGTTTTCGGTGGACAATGTTAGTTTATTTGTATGCAACATTTTTTTGCGACAGAGAACAGTAACTTCTTTTTTGTGCAAGCTATTTTACTTTTTAAAGTGCATTCGTTTTTCAATTCATGGCTCTCTAAGTTTTATTTGTTACAGCATTAGGTTTGCCGCCTGCACCTTACAGGGGGTTTGGCGTTAGGCTGGCAGGACGTTGTCCTGCTCCAGCAGCGGTTTTTCAATTTGGCTTTTGTTCGGGGCTGGACAAGCTGCTCTCAACTTTTTTTTGTTACCTTCATCTTCAGTAATTTTATTCGGCTGCGGTTCCGGGGCTGGACATTAAAAAAGTACAGCCCAAAGCCAAGCCCAATCGTTGTGTGCTATTTATTGCGACACCCTACAATTCAAAGTATTTCTTAACTTTATAAAAACGACAATTATGGAATTAGAACAACTAATCGCAGATGTCCACTCTGTTAATCCAAAAACAGGTTTCACAGAGAGACTAAAAAAAGTTAGAGCAGCCGTTGATGTAGATGGCAATATCATCAACTTACAAACTGTTGACTTTACTAATCACGAAGACCATAGCAATCATTCAGACCACGACAACAATAGACCAAAGCCAAAGTCTGACAGCAAACTTCTCAAACTCAAAACAATAACACTTAAAATGGTTTCGGAGATTAATGCTCATTATGACCACGGCGACCATAATGATTTTACGGACACTAAGTCATAAATTCTACTTATGGACACTTCATTTTATGGACCCCTTGAATTACTAATAATTCAGGGCAGTCCTTTTTGTAACATTAATTGTTCCTATTGTTATTTACCTAATAGAAGTGATAACAGTAAGCTTTCTTTAGAAACAGTAGAAGCAATTTTCACTAATCTTTTTGCAACAGATATAGTTAGACAAGATTTCACTCTTTGTTGGCACGCTGGAGAACCACTAACTGTTGACAAGAATTTTTATCGAGAAGCAATTGCAATTGCAAATAAAAAAAATAATACAAAATATACAATAAGAAATAACGTACAAACAAATGCAACATTAATAAATCAAGAGTGGTGCGACTTTTTTAAAGAACTTGATTTTAGGGTATCAGTAAGTATTGACGGACCCGAATTCATAAATGACAAGAATAGAGTCAATCGAAAAGGTGTCGGTACGTTTAATAAAGTAATTGAAGGAATTAATCACTTAAAAAGAAATGGGATTGAGTTTAGTGTAATATCGGTACTAACAGACTTTACTTTAGATTACGCTGATGAATTCTATTCGTTTTTCAAAACACTAAATCCTACATCGGTTGGACTTAATGTTGAAGAAGTTGAAAATTATAACACAAAATCTTCTCTCTTTAATTCCGAAAATGTATTAAGCAGATACAAAAAATTCCTAAGCACATTATTTCAACTTTACTATAATGACAATGAGGTAGATTTCTATTTCCGAGAATTTGCTCAATTAGAAAAATTTGTTTTTAGCAAAGATAAATTTATGACAGGCTTTGGACAACAAACAACACCTTATAAAATTATAAGCATTGATGTAAATGGCAATTTTTCTACATTTTCACCTGAACTTTTAAATGCAAAATCAAATGAGCTTAAAGACTTTACTTTCGGTAATGTTTTTACTGACAATTTCCTTGAAGCACTACAAACAACAAAATTTAAATCAGTTTATTCCGACATACTAAACGGAATAAAAAAGTGTAAGAATGAATGCGATTACTTTACAGTTTGTGGAGGCGGTACACCTTCTAACAAGTATAGTGAAAATGGCTCTTTTGATTCAACTGTTACTAACCATTGTAAGTTCAAATTTCAAGGCGTATTCGATGTGTTTTTTAATAAAATTGAATATGAAGTATTAAACCGATAAAATTTGTTTTATTAACTATTAGCTTTGACAAAAGATACAAAAATCACTTATGGAACTTGAACAAATAATTGCTGACATAAATTCTACTAAACCAAAAACTGGTTTTACGGATAGACTAAGAAAAGTTAGAGAAATTATACAAGTTGGTAACGGCACCTCCAACCTATTATCTACAGATTTTAATGACCACTCTGACCATAGTAATCATTCAGATTGGAATGGAAAAATTACTAACCCAGTTATACTTAAAAAACTTCTCCAGCATACAAAAACTGTCAGCAAAAAAGTTGCTGAAATTAATACACATACAGACCACGGAGACCATAACGATTTTTCAGACCATCACTAAAATAGCAAACACAAAATATTAGAGTATGTCTGAAAATTTAAGCTCCAAAAACTTTTTCCATTTTACTCCAAAAGAAACTTTAAAAAAGATTTTAAAGAATAGATTCTATGCCCTGTATAGCGAGGAGGAAATTTTTAAAACCGCTTTTGACAAAGACGAAGAATCCAACCAATTCATCCCTATGGTTAGCTTTTGTAATATTCCTTTGTCTCTCATAAATAAGCACTGCCTTGAATATCATCAGTATGGAATTGGCTTAACAGATAAATGGGTAAAAGCAAACAAAATTAATCCGGTTTTATATAGCTACAGAGATTCTACTTTGATGAACTTTTTTTATGAATCTCAATTACAAGGGGAGAGTTTTTTTAATACAAAAGTGGATGAGCATAAAAAGATTTTAAATGAGTATAAAGATATTTTCAAAATATTCAATGATACTTTGAAAAAACCACTCTTATTTTTGAAGCCTGATGAAGGGATAAGCCTTAAAACAAAAGAATGGAGGCATTTCTATGATGAAAAAGAATGGAGATATGTTCCTACTCTACCTAATATGTATGACACAACAATTAGTAAAAAACAAATGGAGAAGGGCTATCCTTACGGATTATATTTTATAGTAAACGAAGCGAAGAATTACATCACTGACATTAATGAACTTAATAAAACAATATTAGACAACAGCCTAAAGCATTTTGAGAGTTATAAACTTCATTTTGAGTTAGATGACATTGAATTTATTATACTAAAAAGCAATTCAGAAATCATTGAAATGATTGAATATATTATTGAAACCTTTAAGAATGAAAAGTCTGACGACATTTCAGACGAGTTAAAAGTTTTGATTTCTAAAATCATTACTTTGGAGCAGCTTACAAATGATTTTTAAAGTGTCGGGTGACCCAAAACAGCACACAACATGGGGTTTTGTGCAAGCAGGGCTTGACGTTCAAACTTCGGCTGTTTGCATCGCTGTACTTTGGTTCGGGCTGGACGGAATTCTGTTGGGCTTTTAGTTGTTATCTTGTACTTTTATTTCTTTATTGGGCTTCAGTTCCGGGCTGGACAATCAACAATGCCCTGCCTGCACAAAGCCCTGT
>JANNWD010000022.1:0-3318 GCA_031408315.1 Bacteroidota bacterium | reverse complement strand
GTGGCATGGTACACAGTTTTGCTTTTAATAATAACCTTGGCGATTATGGTGGCACTATTATATTACAACATCAATTAGATACTATTTGTTTTCACACTTTATATGGTCATCTTTCTTTACAGAGTATTGAAAATTTAAAGGAAGGACAGTACATAAATAGAGGGAATATTGTCGGTTATTTAGGCAATGCAACAGAAAATGGTAACTGGCCTCCACATTTGCATTTTCAAATAATAGAGAATATGCAGTTAAAAGAAGGTGATTACCCAGGTGTATGTACTATAAAAGAAAGGGAAAAATATTTGGCTAATTGCCCTAACCCAGATTTAATTTTAACATTGATGCGATTTGTAAAATAGGTAACTTTAAGTATAAAATAGTAAAAGTTGCTAAGTAAATTACTCCTATTTTTTTGTTTAACTGGATTAACTACTCAAAACAGTAATGCCCAAAAGTTAGTAGGTTTTTGGAATGGAAAAATTAGCCGGCAAAATAACAATGGGTATGGTGCAGATAATTTTGAAATGCATATATATCAAAGCGGAAAACAGTTATACGGTTATACCTTTGCTTACTCCGATACTAGCCGATTTGTATTGTACCAATTTTCTGGAAAAATAAATAAAAAAACTAAACTAGTAAATGCTGAAGAATTTGGCTATGCCTATGTTTTGTTACCCGATACTTTAAATCCTTGTGAAAAAAAATTTGAATTATTATACACTAAAATTGATGACACAAAATATTTGACAGGCAAATGGTCGGGTATTTCTATTGATACCACTTGCTACCCAAGTGATGAATTACTAGTAGCCTTACAGAAGATTGATAAGCCTGTTTTTTCTAATGAATTTTTTCTAATGAAAAAGATAAACCACTTTTTCAAAAACAAAAAACAATACATTACTAAAAATGCTGAAATAGAGGATACCATTGCTACTACTACTAAAAAAACTATTGCCGACTCTTCAATTTTAGTGCCACAAAAACGAAAATTAGATATACAACAAATATTAACCATAAAAGATTCTGTAATAAAAGTTACCTTATACGATAATGCACAAATTGATGGAGATACGGTTTCGGTTTTTGTAAATAAAAAGCCCATAATTATTAGGCAAAAAATATCAGATAAACCTTTAACATTTACCATTCCTTTCCCCAATAAAAACGAAGCAATTGAATTATTACTACAAGCCGAAAACCTTGGCGAAATACCGCCAAACACAGGTGTAATGATTGTAGAAGCCGATGGAAAAAGGTATGAAATAAGAGTACAATCCGATTTTGAAAAACATGCAGTGGTAATTTTTACGTTTACACAGTAAGTTTAAGCAAACCTTTCCCGTTATAATTTGTTTAAAATGTAACTAAATAAGCCTAAAAACTTACCTTTACACCGTAAATTATAAGCATGGAAATTAAAGCTGGACCATTATTAAGCCAAATAAACTTTCCCGACGATTTAAAAAAAATTGGCAGAGAAGATTTACATAAAGTATGCGATGAACTTCGTCAGTATATAATTGATGTAGTAAGTGTACACGGTGGGCATTTTGGTGCTAGCCTTGGTGTAGTAGAGTTGAGTGTGGCATTACATTACATTTATAACACTCCATACGATCAATTAGTTTGGGATGTTGGCCATCAAGCCTATGGGCATAAAATTTTAACTGGTCGTAGAGATAATTTTCCTAGCAACAGAAAATACGGAGGACTTAGCGGCTTTCCAAAACGTAGCGAAAGTGAGTACGACACTTTCGGAGTTGGGCATTCATCTACCTCAATAAGTGCAGCCCTTGGTATGGCAATGGCCGCAAAATATAAAAAAGAAGATAGAAAAAGTATTGCCGTAATTGGCGATGGAGCAATGACGGCTGGCTTGGCGTTTGAAGCCATGAACCATGCAGGTGTTGCCGATGCTGATATGCTCATTATTTTAAATGACAATTGCATGAGCATCGACCCTAATGTGGGTGCATTAAAAGAATACTTAACCGATATAACCACATCTCCTACCTACAATAAAGTAAAAGACGAAGTGTGGAATTTGCTAGGCAAATTGCCTGTAGGCAAAAATTTTAGTAGGGGCATGGCACACAAACTTACCGAAGGGATGAAGGGAATGGTAAGCAGCAGCAGCAATTTATTTGAGGCATTAAAACTTAGATATTTTGGTCCTATAGATGGGCATAATATTACAAAGTTGGTAGATACATTGCAAGATTTAAAAAATATTCCTGGTCCAAAAATTTTACACATAGTAACGGTTAAGGGTAAAGGTTACGATTTAGCCGAGAAAGATCAAACGCTTTGGCATGCTCCAGGCTTGTTTGACAAAGTAACGGGTGAGTTGCAAAAGAAAACATTTGATATACCCCAACCCATGAAGTACCAAGATGTATTTGGGTATACTATTTTAGAATTAGCACAACAAAATAATAAAGTTTTTGGTATTACACCAGCTATGCCTAGTGGCTCATCATTAAAATATATGATGAAAGCTATGCCAGATAGAGCTATTGATGTAGGCATTGCCGAGCAACATGCTGTAACAGTAAGTGCAGGCTTAGCTACACAAGGAATGAAGGTGTTTTGTAACATTTATTCCACCTTTATGCAAAGGGCGTATGATATGGTAGTGCATGATGTAGCCATACAAAAATTACCTGTAATATTTTGTTTAGATAGAGCAGGGCTTGTAGGCGATGATGGCCCCACACACCATGGCTGCTATGATATTGCATATATGCGTTGCATTCCCAATTTAATTGTAAGTGCACCAATGAACGAAATGGAATTGCGTAATTTAATGTACACAGCACAGCTAAATGAAATGGAATTGCCTATAGTAATTCGTTATCCTAGAGGTGAGGGTGTAAATGCCGATTTACAAAAAGATAATATGGCGGAAAAATATCCTTTTCAAAAAATTGAAATTGGTAAAGGACGAAAACTAAAAGACGGAAAAGATATTGCCATACTAAGTTTTGGGCACCCTGGAAATTTTGCGGCTACTGCAATCCGTGATATAAAAAATGATGGCATTAACCCAGCCCATTACGATATGCGTTTTGCAAAACCTATTGATGAAGAAATGCTGCATGAAGTATTTACCAATTATAATAAAATAGTTACCGTAGAAGATGGAACGGTTGTTGGTGGTTTTGGTAGTGCTGTATTAGAATTTATGAATGCACATGGCTATAAAGCCGATGTAAAAATATTAGGCATTCCCGATAGATTAGTGGAACATGGTACACCTAAACAATTGTATCAAGAAATAGGTATTGATGCTAATGGTATTGCAGAAATATT
>JANNWD010000021.1:0-14751 GCA_031408315.1 Bacteroidota bacterium | reverse complement strand
GAAATCATGAAGCATATTAAAGCCCCAGATTTTCCTACTGGAGGAATTATTTATGGCATGGAAGGTGTGCGTGCCGTCTTCGAAACAGGCAGAGGGAGTGTGGTAGTAAGAGGTCGATTGAATATTGAAACCATGAAAAGTGGTAAAGAACAAATTATTATCCACGAATTACCTTATCAAGTAAATAAGGCGGTACTTCATAAACGAATTGCAGAGCTTGTCAATGAAAAAGTAATTGAAGGAGTTAGTGATGTTAGAGATGAAAGTGATAGAGATGGTATGCGTTTGGTGATTGATTTAAAAAAAGATGCCATTGCCAATGTGATTGTGAATCAGTTGTATAAATACACTGATATGCAAACTTCCTTTGGGATTAATAATGTCGCACTCGTTGGAGGTCGTCCGCGTGTGTTGAATATGAAGGATTTGATTGTAGAGTTTGTCAAATTCAGACATGAAGTAGTTGTTCGTCGTGCCAACTTTGAATTACGCAAGGCAGAAGAAAGAGCGCATATTCTACAAGGATATTTAATTGCCTTAGACAATTTGGATGCCGTTATCAAATTGATTCGTGAATCACGAACACCTGATGAAGCGAAGGTTGGTTTGGTAGCGAACTTTGAATTGTCAGACATACAAGCCAAGGCAATTCTTGAATTAAGGTTACAACGTTTGACAGGCATGGAGCGTGATAAGATTCACCAAGAGTTTGAGGAAATCATGAAGATCATTGCCAGTTTGAAAGAGTTATTAAGTAATGAAGGCTTCTTTTTTATAAATAATGGTATATATAATTACACAAACAGCCAGCCATAACCCGTAAACTGTTTATCTTTGCGGCTCAAAAAAATAAATAATGAGCAATAGAACTTTTACAATGATTAAGCCAGATGCTACTGAAAAAGGCAGCACTGGTGGTATTTTAGAAATGATTAGCGCTGCAGGTTTTAGAATTGTAGCCATGAAAATGACACACCTAAGCACTCAAAAAGCTGGTGAATTTTACGCTATACATAAAGAAAGACCTTTTTATGGCGAATTAGTAGAATTTATGAGCCGTGGACCAATTACTGCTGCTATTTTAGAAAAGGATAATGCAGTAGAAGATTTTAGAAAATTAATTGGCGCTACTAACCCTGCAAATGCTGAGGAAGGTACAATACGTAAAAAATACGCTGCATCAATTGGCGAAAATGCTGTACATGGTAGCGATAGCGATGAAAATGCAGCTATTGAGGGTAATTTTTTCTTTAGTGCATTAGAAAAATTTTAATTTATAACATCTTTAAATAATAAAACCCCCGACTATGTCAGGGGTTCTTTTTTTTAAATATACAAGCACAAACAAATTTATTATCAAAAAATTAAGTCATCTTACAACTAAACGCATCTATTTGTAGTTTATTGTATAGATTTTAATAAAATGGTAAGCCTTACAATTATTAGATATAAAAAAAGATACATTCCTTTTGCATTTTTTGCAATGGCAATATTTCGTTTACCACTATGGCTAAACAAAAATATTTCTTTTTATAAATTAATGGGTAGCGGCAAAAACGGTACGTTTGATAAAACCCCCGATTTACAGCAATGGGCTATTTTGACAATATGCAATGAACAATTGGCAATGGGCAGTGGGCAGCCTACAATACAGAAGTCGAAATTCGAATTATTAAAACATTTTTATGGTAGTTTTATTACAAAGTGGCTAAGCTTTTTTGGTGCTACTACGATTACTTATTTACTACAACCGATTGAAGGGCATGGCTTATGGGATGGGAAAAAAGTATTTGGCGAATTACCTGTAAAAAGTGATTACGAAGGAAAGATTGTAATACTTACAAGAGCCACTATACGATTAAGTAAATTAAAATCGTTTTGGGAAAATGTGGATGGCGTAGCTAGCCAAATGGCAGGTGCAAAAGGTTTTATAACATCATACGGAGTTGGCGAAATACCATGGATAAAACAAGCAACCGTAAGCATTTGGGAAAGTAAAGAGGATATGAAAAATTTTGCTTACAAAATGCACCAACATGCCGATGTAATCAAAAAAACAAGGCAAGAGAAATGGTACAGTGAGGATATGTTTGTACGATTTAAAATAATTGATACCATTATTTTACCACTGCAATAAATGCTTTAAAAGGAAAAGCTTAACTTTAAATATTAATAAATAAAATAATTAACTTTTTAGGATTGCTGTATGAAGAATATAAAACTAATTGAAGTTCCTTCGGAAATTGGTGCTGGTACAAGGGGAGCAAGTTTAGGTATTGATGCTATAAAAATTGCAGCATTAGATTTTATGAGCAATTTCTTTGTTCATTTTCCTTCCGAAAAAATATTGGTAGAAAATAATTTATTGTTTGAGCCTATACAATCGCCTTACGCAAAGCGTATACATGGCGTACTTACAATGTACGAACGTATAAGCAAGGCTGTATGCGACAGTATGAAAAATAATTTTTTTCCAGTTATTTTAAGTGGCGATCATAGCAATGCTGGAGGCACAATTGCTGGAATTAAAATGGCAAAGCCAAAAAGCAAATTGGGTGTAATTTGGATAGATGCTCATGCTGACTTACATACACCCTACACCACACCAAGTGGTAATATGCATGGTATGCCTTTGGCAGTATCAATTGGAGAAGATAATAAAGAAAGCGGCGTACATGAGTTGGATGATAAAACAGCCAAACTTTGGAACGATTTAAAGTGTATTGGAAAAATTAATCAAAAAGTATTGCCAGAAGATGTGGTATTTATTTCGTTAAGAGATTTTGAAAAAGAAGAAAAGCATATTATTGAAAAACACGGCATTAAAGTAATTACCACTGCCGAAGTACGAAGAAATGGGGCAGAAAATGTAAGCAGAAAAGTGTTACGCTACCTTAGCGATTGTACAGATATTTATGTAAGTTTTGATGTAGATAGTTTGGATAGTGCCATTTCAAAAGGTACAGGAACTCCTGTTAGTAATGGTTTAAAGGAAAGAGAAGCAGAAGATTTGATAAGTAAGTTTATGCAAAACCGCAAAGTATGTTGTTTTGAAATTACAGAAGTTAACCCAACATTGGATAAGGAAAACCTTATGGCAGAAATTGCCTTTAATATTTTACAAAGAAGTGTAAATGTTTTAATGATGAATTAATATGAAGAAAATAGTCCTACTTTTTTTATTGGTTGTAACGCTTTTGTTAAATAGTTTTGGGCAAAGGAAAGCCACTAGAAGAGTTAGTAAATATTATGTAGTAATAAAAGAATTTCAAAACAAATATGTGGCTAAACATGAAGTTGTGTTAACAAAAAACAAGAAATATTTTAAATTTTTTAGCCCCTCTTCAAAGTACAAAGTAATAGCTACGTTCACTAAAACTGATGATACCACAACAGTTACCATAAAAACCAGTGGTAAAAAAATACCTGAAAAATATTTTACTCGTTATGGTAAATTAGCCTTTACTATTGACAGTCTTCAATATCATTTAACCGTTTATCAATCCAAAGATTTAGTTAATAATGCAGAATATAAAGACTATTTATTTTTACCATTTAGCGATAAAACAAATAGTAACTCCACATACGGCACAGGCAGGTACATTGATTTATTAATTACAGATATTAAAGATGGGGAGTGTATTATAGATTTTAACAAAGCCTACAACCCATACTGTGCTTATAGTAATGACTACAACTGCCCTATTCCGCCAAAGGAAAATAGATTACCGTTTGCTATTGAAGCCGGCGAAATGAATTTTGCAAAACCAGTTGCTCACTAATGCAAAACGCTAACCATTTATTAATGATAAAGCCACTGCATTTTGGTTTTAATAAAGAAACGGCAACTAATAATTTTTTCCAAAATAATGTAGCAGGTAATCATCAAAAAAAAGCATTACAAGAGTTTAATGCATTTGTATATTTATTAAGAAAAAATAAAGTTTTAGTATCTGTAATTGATGATAACAAAGATGTGGTAACACCTGATGCCATCTTCCCAAATAATTGGATTTCGTTTGACGAAGAAAATGGCATTTTTTTATATCCAATGTTTGCTAAAAGTAGAAGATTAGAAAGAGATGAAAAAATCATCAATCAAATAAAACAATTATTTCCTAACCAAAAAATTACCGATTTATCCTTATTTGAAAAAGAAAATAAATTTTTAGAAGGAACTGGCAGCATGGTTTTAGATAGGGTTAATAAAATTGCTTATGCCTGTATATCTCCCAGAACTAACATTGAAGTACTGAATAAATTTTGTGATCTAGTCAATTATTCATCTTGCATATTTACCTCAACAGATAAAAAAAGTAAAGAAATTTATCATACCAATGTAATGATGTGTATTGCTGATAAATTTGTGGTAATATGTTTAGATAGTATTAAAAATGAAGAAGAAAGAAATAAAGTTGTCACCTCTTTCCAACAAACCAATCATGAAATTATTGATATTAGTTTTGAGCAAATGAGCCATTTTGCTGGTAATATGCTTGAAGTAAGAAATACAGATTTAGAAATTTTTTTAGTAATGAGTACTCAAGCTTTAAGTGCTTTAAATGATGAACAATTAACTAAAATTAATAAATATGATAAAATTTTGGCCCCTACTATTTCAACCATTGAAACTATTGGTGGTGGCGGTGTACGCTGTATGTTGGCAGAAATTTTTTTAGCAGAGTTATAACCCCACAGGCAAACTTGTTTGCTTACGCATTTTACCTAAAGCTGGATCCATTTCAATAGCTGCATCACACATTTTTTGTCCTCTATCGGTTTGCCCCTTTTTTTGAAAGCAAAGCCCTGCTTGGTATAACGCCTTTCCATCTTTTGCATCCATTTCCATTAAACGTTGGCAATAGCCTAATGAGTTATCATACAATTTTGCGGTGTAATATGCTTCGGCAATATCTCTCAACAATTCTTTATTACCAGCTTTACGAGTAATTAAATCTTGCAAAATAGGTTCTGCATTTGTAGCGTCATTGGCGTATATGTATGCAAATGCATGGTTCTCTTTAAAATCGTTAGATTGTGTTATACCATTTTTAACCGCATTAGTAAAATACTCTACTGCTTTTTTAAATTGATTAGTGTTGTAATAAATTAAACCTAATTCGCTATGCCAATTTGCATTGGTAGGTTTTGCTTTTAAAGCTAATTCGTAATTTTCTATGGCCTTCTTTTCATTTTCCAACTCTAAATATGTTCTTGCTAAAGCAAAAGCAGCCTCAGCATCGGTTGGGTTTTTTTGTACGTAAGGAGCTAATGTTTTTTCTGCTAAGCCATAATTTTCATCGCTATAGTAACTAACTCCAATAATTTTTTCTTTATCGGCACAAGTAGTACAATTATTAGCAAACAAAACAGCTTTTTGATATTGCTTAAAGGCAAAATATAAATTGCTCAACTCTTTTATTGCAATTTGATTTGCAGGTTCTAATTGATTTACTTTTTTAAAATCTTGTAAAGCAGCACTCATTTTACGCATTTCTAAATTGGTATAACCATTTTCTAAATAAGCTTGTGTGTAAATTGAATCGAACTTAATAGCTATTTCAAAATTTTTAGATGCTACTAAAAATCGTTTTGCAGTCTTTTCCTGTACTCCTTTATTAAAATAATAAACAGCACTATCATTGCAAATTGCTATTGTATGTAATATAGCTATGGCTACAATTGAAGTTAATAGGTTTTTCATATTGTGAATTTAGCAAAAATTATTCCAATTATTGGAGTATTACTGCTCCTAACGCTGGAAGTTGCACATTTATTTCGTACAACTGCTTCTTTTTATCCACTAATTTGCTGGTTATTTTAGGATTATAAACATCTCCAGTACCAAAATATTTCTTTTCATCGCTATTAAATATTTCTTTCCAATCTGGCTTATATTTCACAATTATTTTCCAATTTTTCCGAATAACAGGTGTCATATTCAAAATTATCAATACATTATCCTTTTTACTTTTTGCCTTACGCATAAAGGCAATTACCGATTCTTGTCTATTGTTAAGATCAACCCATTCAAAACCTTTTTCATCAAATTGTAATTGATGCAGGGCTGTATTATTTTTGTATAAATGATTTAAGTCTTTAACACACTCTTGCAATTGACTATGGCAATCAAATTTTAATAATTCCCAACTTAATTCTGTTTTGTAATTCCATTCGGTGGTTTGCCCAAACTCATTACCCATAAACAACAATTTTGCACCTGGGTGTGTATACATATAAGTGTACATTAATCGAAGAGTAGCAAATTTTTGCCATTCATCTCCTGGCATTTTATAAATCATTGGGCTTTTGCCATGTACAACTTCATCATGACTTAGTGGTAGCATAAAATTTTCGTCATAATAATACATCATACTAAAGCTAAATTTATTTTGATGATGCTGCCTTGCTAGCGGATCTAGCTTAAAATAATCTAATGTATCATGCATCCAACCCATCATCCATTTCATACCAAAGCCAAGTCCACCTTCTGTTGTAGGCTTACTAATTTTTGGCCAGTCGGTAGCTTCTTCTGCAATAGTTTGTACATCAGGAAAATCTCTATAAATAGTTTCATTAAAATCTTTTATAAAAGCAATAGCTTCTATATTTCCATTACCGCCAAATTCGTTAGGCTCCCACTCCCCTTCTTTTCGACTATAATCTAACTGCAAAATGCTGCTAACAGCATCTACTCTTATACCATCAATATGAAATTTATCAAACCAATATCTTCCACTACTAATTAAAAAAGATTTTACCTCTCCTCTTTTGTAATTAAAAATATAACTATTCCAATCTGGATGATAGCCCTTACGCATATCTGCATATTCATACGTATGTGCACCATCAAACCTATACAAGCCATGGGCATCGTTAGGAAAGTGTGATGGAACCCAATCTAAAATAACCCCAATACCTTCTGCATGAAAAGCGTCTATCAATTCTTTAAACTCTTCGGGTGTGCCAAACCGTGATGTTGGTGCAAAATAGCCAGTACCTTGGTAGCCCCAACTTCCATCGAACGGAAATTCCATTACAGGCATAAGCTCTACATGGGTAAAGCCCATTTTTTTTACATAAGGCACTAAAAATTGTTTAAACTGTAAATAAGTATTATAACTTTCTTCATTAGTTGGTATGGGGCGTTGCCAACTGCCCAAATGCACTTCGTACACACTCCACGGAGCATCTAAAGCATTTGCTTTTTTACGTTTTTTCATCCAAGCATCATCGCCCCATTTGTAATTTTCGTTCCAAGCAATAGACGATGTGTTTGGCCTTAATTGAGCATAATTTGCATAAGGATCGGCTTTAAAAATTTGTACCCCTTTAAATCCTTTTATATAATATTTATACGTATCGCCTTGTTTAAAATGCGGAATAAATCCTTCCCAAATGCCTGATTTATCTAATCGTACAAAAAGCGGATGTGCCGATTTTTTCCAATTATTAAAATCGCCTACAACACTCATTTGAGTTGCATTTGGAGCCCACACTGCAAAATAAAAACCATCGCTATTTAATACATTTCTTTTATGACTACCAAAAAAATTATAGGCGTTATATAATGTTCCATTTTGAAAATTTCGTATATCTTCCTCCTCAAATAACGAATAATTCCAAACTTGTTTTGTAGCATCAACAAAGTTTACATCTTCATACAAAGGTTTTACTGAGTTTACTTCGGTTAATGTTTTTTTTGCTATCATTTAAAGAAAATGTTAAAATAGTAATCTTGTTTAATTAAATTTTGCTTTAACGTAAATTTAAGAAATAACAAATTAGTATTATCAACTAATTGTTTCATCTTTATAATTAATTACCTAAACTACTAATCTGCACATGAAAAAATCCTTGATTTTATTTTGTTTAACTATTTTTTTTGTATCAAATTTATTTGCACAACGTAATACTATTAGAGGTTCTGTGGTAGATGTAAGTCAACAAAGAGATGTAAAAAATACCGTAATTGCCCTTATAAACCCAAAAGATTCTATACTTTATGCTTTTACAAGGGTAGATGCCAATGGCGATTTTACATTAAAAAATATACAATCTGGTAAATATCTAATTACCACTACTCATCCTTACTTTGCCGATGTGGTAGATACTATTGAAATGGGCAGTACAGATAAAACAATTGAAAAAATAAATCTTATATCAAAAAGTAAATTATTGCAAGAGGTTATTGTAAAAAGTGGTTCTCCCATAAAAATAAAAGGCGATACAATTATTTATACAGCCGATAGTTTCAAATTAAAAGATGGTGCTAATGTTGAAGATTTATTGCGTAAAATGCCTGGGTTTCAAATAGGGAAAGATGGGCAACTAAAAGCTATGGGAGAAACTGTTAAAAATGTATTGGTAGATGGGGAAGAGTTTTTTGGTAACGACCCTGGCATGGTGTTAAAAAACCTACAAGCCAATATTGTACAAGAGGTACAGCTGTACGATAAAAAAAGCGACCAAGCAGCATTTACTGGTATAGATGATGGGGTAAAGGAAAAAACAGTAAATTTAAAACTAAAAAATAACAAAAAACAAGGCTATTTTGGTAAAGCAGAACTAGCTGGAGGTACGCCAGCTAATTATACTAATACTCTTATGCTAAACGCATTTAAAGGGAAAAGAAAATTTAGTGCTTTTGGCTTTATGAGTAACACAGGCAAAACTGCTTTAGGTTGGCAAGATGCTGATAAATATGGTGGTGGAGAAATGGATGGGATGAGCACTTTTACCAATGATGATGGAGATACTTTTTATAATTATACTAGCGGAAACGATGCTAGAGAAGGCATACCAAAAAACTGGAATGGGGGCTTACATTATAGCAATAAATACAAAGGCGATAGTTTAAACATAAACGGCAGTTATAGATATAGTAAAATAAATGCCCCTGGCTTTTCTCAAACCTATAGTAAAACGTATTTACCAGATAGTAGTTGGGCAAATAATAGTACAGCAAACTCCTTTAGTAATAGACAAAAACAAAGTTTTAATTTTACGGTAGAACGTAAAATTGATAGCAACAACACTATAAAATTTGTTAATAGAGCCGAAGTAAGTACCCGAGAGAATACTAGCAATTATTACGAAGAAAGTTTAACAAACCAAAACAAATTCATCAATAGTAGTAGTCGTAAAACGGCTACAAAAAATAATACCCAAAACTATCAAGGAACGTTTACTTGGAATCATAAGTTTAAAAAATTAAGGCGTACATTATCTATAACCTCTGATTTAAATATTAATAACACCAATGGTAATATTTTTTTGAATGCAACAAATACTTATTTTAAGGATGGTGCTGCTTTTAGATACGATAGTATTATTCAAAAAACGGAAAATAAGAGTGATATAAAAACGATAAATACAAGTTTTGCCTATACTGAACCGCTGACAAAATATTTATCGCTTAGTTTTAATTATGGCATAAATAAAAGCGATAATAGTAATAATAGAAATGTACTTGTAAAAGATTTGCAGGGGAATTATGTTACTAAAATAGATTCGCTGAGTAATGATTTTGATTTTAATAAACTTGTACAACGTACAGGTATAAATTTTAGATGGGTTAAAAAAAGAATAACTGCTAGCATAGGTTCGGCTGTAGCATTTAATAAATTTATACAAAAAAATAATTCAAAAAATACTAGACAAGACTATGATTTTACCAACCTTTTTCCAACCGCAAGTTTTAACTTGAAATTAAAGGGTAATAAAAATATACGATTTAATTATAGTGGAAGTGCCAAAGCCCCTAGCTTACAGCAATTACAGCCCATTGTAGATAATAGTGATCCTCTAAATATTTATAAAGGAAATAGTGATTTAAAACAATCGTTTGCAAACAAGTTTTCTGGTGGCTTTAATTGGAGTAAGCCTTTAAGCGATAATAGTGTTTGGAGCTATTTTAATTATGAAACCACTAATAATGATTTTACCCAATTTAACATAGTAGATACATTAGGAAGAAATATTTACCAAACCGTAAATGTGAATGGCAATAAAAATTTTAATGCTAGTATCGATTTTAATGTTGGTATTGGTACTGGTAAACGTAAAATAAATTTAGGCATTAACCCAAATATTGAATTTAGTAAAGAAATTGATTTTATTAATGGCATTAAAAATACTAATAACACAAAATCAGTTGGGCTTAGGTTAACATTTAATAAATATGTAGAAGATAAATTCGATTTTTATGTTGGTCCAAGTATCAACTATAACACTACCACATCTTCTATTAATAACCAAAGCAATACAAAATATTGGAATTTTAATGGGTGGGGACAAGGCTCTTTTTATTTTAAAAAGAATTTATCGATAAATACTAATGCCAATGCAAGTTTTAGACAGAAAGACCCTCGTTTTCCCCAAAACAATAATTACATAACTTGGAATATAGATGCAAAAAAGTATGTGTACAAAAAAGAAATAAGTTTAAAAATTGGGGTAAATGATATACTTAATCAAAATAGAGGCTATGATAGAAACTTTAGTACTTACAAATCAACCGAAACTTATTATAACACCCTTAAACGTTATTGGTTATTTACTTTTGGTTGGGAGTTTACACACAATAAAAAACAAGCCACAGCACCGATAACAGCAATAACCCCATCAATTAACTAAGTATGAAAAAGATATTTTTTTTATTAATTTTTATAACCTGGGTAAGGCCCCATTTATTTGCTCAACAATTTATTGATAAAGCAACTATTGAGTTTGAAGTAAAAACGAATAACCACAAGCAAATAGATAGCTGGAATGATGGTGAAAACGAAAGTAGTTGGCAAGAAAATTATAAAAGTAATACTACAAGATATACTATTCGCTACTACGATTATACCTTTTGTAATAATAAAAGTATTTACACATTTAATAGACTAGATCAAAAAAATAAATCGCAATGGGATAATGATTTGAACTATGAAGGTGATACTTGGTATTATGACTATGATGCTGGCACAAGTGCTTTTAAGCGTAATTTTTGGAGAGATGAATTTAATTTTACTGATAGCATAAAAAATCTAGAATGGAAATTGGTAGCTAATGAAAACCGTATTATTGCCGGGTTTAATTGCCGCAAAGCTGTTACAGTACTGTTTGACAGTGTATATGTTTTTGCTTTTTACACCGATGAAATTACCATTAGTGGCGGTCCTGTGGGTTTGCATGGCTTACCCGGAATGATATTAGGTGTAACTGTACCTAGAATGTACAGTAGTTGGATAGCTACGAAAGTAAATCTTAACGTTTCTGCTACGGATATGGCAAAAATTGTTAGCCCTGCAACCAAAAAAAGCAAAAATAAAGATGAAATGCTTAAAAAATTTATGAAAAAAGCCGAGGAAGATGGTAAATGGATGCAACGAAATATTTGGAATTTATTTTTGTAGTAGCATTATTTTATCAACTCAAACACCTTTGCATCATACCCATCTAAACTAATACTACCTATTTGTAATTTATCTTTTGTAAAAATATTTTGTAAAAATGTGTAGCCGTTTGTATGCTCAACAAATCTATCTAAATTAACTACTTTACTTTCTTTAGTTGAGTTAATTACTACCATTACCTTTTGTTTATTGGTATACCTAAAATAAACATAAATTCCATCACTAGGTATAAACTGTGTAAGTTTACCATTAGTTAAAGCATCGCTATTTTTTCTATACTGGGCAAGGATTTTAATAAAATTAAAAAAATCATTTTCGGTTTGGTTTCGTCCACTTGCTTCAAATTTATTTTGGGTATCTGTTTTCCATCCACCAATAAAATCTTTACGAACTTCGGCATCGCTAGGGTCTTTAAAATTTTTTACCAGCAATTCATCTCCATAATAAATTTGCGGAATACCTCTTTGCGTTAGCAATAAAATATGGGCTGCTTTCATTTTATTTACATTCTCTCCTAACACACTAAAAATTCTATCCAAATCATGATTGCCTAAAAAAATACAATTTCTAAAGGCGTTTTTGTATAAATAATCTTGTGCAAGCGTTTGGTATAATTTATTAACTCCATCATTCCATCCAAAATTTTCGTTAAAGGCAGAAATTGTCGAAAACAAAAATGGGAAATCTGTTACGCCTTGTGCATTATGTTTAAATGCTACATTTAAATTATTATCGCAGAAGTAAGCACTGTTAGCTACACTATTTACCCAAGCTTCTCCAAACACAGTAAGCTTAGGAAAATCGTTGTACAAAGCAACATTCACAGCATTTAAAAATTTTGCATCGCTATAAAAATACGTATCTACTCTCCAGCCATCTAAACCAAACTCTTCGGTAGCCCACAAAGCATACTGAATTAAAAAATTTGATACCATGGGATTTGCCTGATTTAAATCAGCTAGGAAAGGTGTAAACCAACCTTTTTCTGCTACTTTTTTATCTAACATAGAGGCATAAGGATCAGGCAATGGTTGGTCTTTGTACGATGTATTAGTATATGTTGGCCATTGATTTAACCAATCTTTAGCAGGTAAATCTTGCATTAAAAAATGATCTTTACCAATATGATTATACACAGCATCTTGAATAATTTTTAACCCTTTTGCATGTGCTGCATTTATTAAATTTTTATACGCTTCGTTACCACCAAAACGTTTATCAATTTTATATTGGTTAGTAAAAGCATAGCCATGGTAAGTACTTCTTGTAGTTCCTCCTTCTTGCGTTGGTGCCATATCATTTTCTACCACTGGTGTCATCCAAATACTGGTAACACCTAAATCTTTTAAATAATCTAATTTGCTTTGTACTCCTTGCAAATCGCCACCATGCCTATCAAACGGGTTTTTTCTATTATGGCCAGTGTCATTCATATTGGTAAAAAAATCGTTGCTTTCATCGCCATTACAAAACCTATCTGGCATTAATAAATACACAAAATCTTTTTGTGTAACGCCTTGTGCATATTGTGTACCATTTCCTTTTTTTCTTTCTTTAATTTCAAAAGGAATTTCAAATGAAGAGTTTTGTTTATTAACTTTTATTTTAGCAATACCTGCTTTTGTTTGTGGTGCAATTAATACATCTAAAAAAACATAATTACTATTTTCTACTTTTGTTGTTTTAACCAATTTTATCCCAGAATAATTTATGGCAAAGCCTTTAGCAGCATTTGCAATAGCATCTCCATGAATCATTAGCTGTACTTTGTTCCACTTCATATTAGTGTACCAATTGGTAGGATAAATTTGGTAATTGTTTTGTGCAAAACCAAGAATAAAAAATCCTAAAAAAATAAAAACAACAATTGATTTTTTCATGTTTTACTATAATTAAGTTTTTTTGAAATTAATTTTGTGTTTCTATTGCCACGCCTTTAAAGGCGTGGCAATAAATTTTTTGTACTTGGCTTTAGCTAAAAAAATCATTTCTTACCCAATAATTGTTTCTTGCTTTAATTTTTGTGCACTAGAATCGTACACAAATAATACACTTATTGCAGCACACAATAAGAAGAAACCTGCTAAAACAATGGCATAAATGGGTTGACCGCCATAAATATGCTTTACAATTGAGCCGCCAAAAAGTCCGTTAATAATTTGGGGTAAAGTAATAAAGAAATTAAAAATACCCATGTAAATGCCCAATTTACCTGGAGGTATAGAGCCTGATAAAATTACGTAAGGCATAGCCAAAATACTTGCCCAAGCTAAGCCTACACCTATCATGGAGTAATTAAGCATTGCAGGGTCTTTTACAAAATAAATAGATATTAAGCCTAAGCCACCAGCAATTAACGATACTGCATGTGTTGTTTTTCTACCAATATATCTTGCAATTACGGGTAAAAGCAATGCATAAAACATAGCTACTAAATTATAAATACCAAATGCACTGCTTACTTTATTTCCTGCTTCATTATATTCTACCGATTTGGAATAATCTCCCGTTAAGCCATACACATGTGTAGCAACTGCATCGGTTGTAAAAACCCACATACTAAATAAAGCAAACCAACTAAAAAATTGCACCAATCCTAACTGTCGCATTGTTTTGGGCATATTTTTAAAATCATGCATTATTTCGGCGAAGCCAGATTGTTTTGGTTTTTCTGGAGGTTTACCATGATATAATTCGTATTCTTTTGGTGGATATTCTTTACTAAAAATTACGGTTATTAAAATGGCGATTATGAAAACAGCAGCACCAATATAAAATGAATATTTTATATTATCGGCAACACCCGTAACGCCAGCTTCTTTACTAAAACCATGGTTTCCTAAAAACTCTGGCAAGGCAGAACCTGCTACAGCACCTAATCCTATTAAAAAAGTTTGAATACTAAAGCCAAGTGTACGCTGTTGCTCTGGTAAATTATCTGCAACTAAAGCCCTAAAGGGTTCCATAGCAATATTAAAGGAAGTGTCCATTATCATTACCATTCCTGCACCAATCCACAATGCTGGTAATACACTTGATATAATTGCTGAATTTGGTAAAAAAACTAATGCTAAGGAAGATAAAATTGCACCTGCTAAAAAGTATGGTTTTCTTCTACCCATCTTATTCCAAGTTTTATCGGAATAATACCCAATAATTGGCTGTACTAACATGCCAACTAATGGTGCAACAATCCAAAACATAGGCAGTTGATCTACATCTGCACCAAAGGTTCTTAATATCCTACTCGTATTACCGTTTTGTAATGCAAAACCAAACTGAATTCCTAAAAATCCAAAACTCATCGTAAAAATTTGTAAAAGAGATAACCGAGGTTTTGCAACCG